>DAORIL010000077.1:0-15252 GCA_035438525.1 Pyrinomonadaceae bacterium | reverse complement strand
GTTGATAAAGATGAGCTGCTGCAAAAGATCTGGTCGGATAGCATTGTCGAAGAAACGAGTCTGGCAAAAAATATTTCGGTTTTGCGGAAAGTGTTGAGCGAAAACGGTTCGGCAAATACCTATATTGAAACCATTCCCAAACGCGGCTATCGTTTTACGACTCCAATTAAAGAAGTTGAAACCGATTCAATGCAAGTAATTGAAAATGAAAAGCCGAAATTACGTTTCTCAGTAAAAAAGAAAATCAGTTTTATCTCAGCAATTTCGGTTTTGTTGTTTGTCTTTGTTGGTTATTGGTGGTCAACAACTAAATCAGGTGAAGCAAAAACTAATTCCGATATAAAATCAGTTGCTGTTCTGCCTTTCAAACCTTTAACTTCCAATGAAGAAGATGAAACGCTGGGATTAGGAATGGCTGATGCTTTAATTATTAAACTCGGTCAGCTTAATCGGGTTAATGTCACACCGACCAGCAATATCAGACGTTTTACCACTCAGCAAACAGATGCCGTCTCTGCCGGTAAATCTTTAAACGTGGAATCCGTTCTGGAAGGAACTATTCAACGAACTTCTGACCGGATTAGAATTACCGCTCAATTGATAAATGTGGCAGATGGTCGGCAGATCTGGTCTGATAAATTTGAAGAAAGGACCACCGATTTTTTTGTTCTGCAAGATGCAATTGCTGTTCGAGTCGCTAATTCTTTGGTGGCACAATTTACCGAAGCCGAACGTCAAAGAATGGCAAGACGTGGAACAAATAATCTCGAAGCCTTAAGATTTAATGTGTTGGGATGGAGCTGGAGTAATCAGGAAACCACCGAAGGTTTTACTAAAGCCATCGAATATTTTAATAAAGCCCTTGAATTAGACCCGAACTTCACAGAGTCTTATCTTGGATTAAGCTATACTTACCGCGAGGCTGCGGAATCACATCTTTCACCACGCGAGGCAATGCCGAAAGCCAGAATGTATGCGGAAAAGGTTTTGGAGAAAGATCCATCCTTGTCGGATGTGCAATATCAGATTGCTTCGGTAAAAGTGCTCTACGAATGGGATTGGGCGGGTGCCGAAGCAGATTTTAAACGCGCCCTTGAATTAGACCCAAATTATGCTCACGCTCATTATGGATATGCCAGTTTTCTATCCTTTATGGGCAGACGCGATGAGGCTTTAGCCGAACTTGAAACCGCCAAGCGAATTGCTCCTCTCAACATAATCGGCAGTAATGTTCTGTATCGAACCGGAGAATATGACCGCGCACTGCTCGAAGCGACCAAAGCACTTGAGATGAATCCTAAAAGAATTTCCTCACTCCAGTGGTCGGCGATGGTTTATGAATACAAAGGAATGTATCCCGAAGCCATTGAGACTTTTGAAAAAGCCCGGCAGGTCGAAGATACGCCCGAGATGAGAGCCTTTGAAGCACATACTTTTGCTTTGATGGGAGAAAAGGATAAGGCATTGAAAGCCATTGAAGATTTGAAAGAAACATCCAAACAAAGATATGTTTCGCCTTTTTATATTGCGACTATTTACGTGGGATTAGGTGAAAAAGATTTGGCTTTTCTCTGGCTGGAAAAGGCTTATCAGGACAGATCGTTCTGGATTGCGACACTCAAGGTTAATCCTCATTTCAATAACTTACGCGATGATCCGCGTTTTCAGAATTTATTAAAACGAGTGAATTTGCAGTAATAAAGGTTTTGTCACTGCGCAAATTTCTGCACAAATTCCAGGAATTGCGGTTCATTTCTTAAATCATAAAAAGCAGGGTCAGCCCTGAAAAAAATAAAATCAAAATCACGGTTTTCGTAAGACTTTCGTAACCAACTCAGAGCTTTTTCTTTATTTCCGAGTCTTGTGTAATACTGCGCTAATTGATAACTGTGCTGATTTTGTTCTAAATACTCAACTCTGGTTTGCCAAAAAGCACGGATTCCGCCTTGTTTGAAAGCTGTGCGGAGCTTCTGCAAATGAGCAAACGGTAGAGAAAAATCACTTTTTAATTGTTCAATTTTGAAGAATTTCTCTACTGCTTCGTTATACATTTCTTTGGCAGTATAAATTTCATAAAGATAAATGTGAGCATTAAGAAAATTCGCATCCATTTCCAGAGTTTTGCTGCATTGCGTCAAAGCATCGTCATATTTCCGCAAAAAATATAAAACTTGGCACAAATCGGCGTTGATGGCGAGGGATTTTGGTTCTAATTCAGCGGCGCGTTTCATTTCCGCTAACGACGCTCCGCCAACGCTAGTAATGATTAGACTTATCGCATACCATTGATGTGCGGTTGCGTAATCGGGACTGAGTTCGACGGCTTTTCGCAGGGATTCTTTAGCTTCCGGCAACTTCCATTCCCAAAACATTCGGACAAAACCAATTGTGGCGTGCGGTTCTCCCAAATTCGGGTTGAGTTTGATTGCTTCCTGTGCGTGTCGTTCCGCTTCTTTCCATTTTACTGCGTCAAAAGCGTAAGCATCCGCCAATGCAGAATGTGCCAGTGCAAAATTTGCATCATTTTTGACAGCACTTTCCAGATGAATAATGCTTTGATGCAAGCCTTCCGCCGAACGCTGATGCCAGAGAATTCGTCCTTTAACGTAGTCTTCATAAGCCGGAATATTTGCTGAACTGTTTTTTGCTAATTGCTGACGTTCATTTTCAGTTAATCCGCTCAAATCTATTTTGCTTTTGGAAGATTTGCTGAACACCCAAATTAGAGCAAAAGTTAAAATCGAAACGCAGATTATTGCAAAAATAATTTTCGTGTAATTTCGGCGCGATAAAAGTTGTAAAGGTGATTGGCTTGAAAGATTATGTTGGGTAATTTTTTCTTCGATTAAGTTTTCTTCTTCAACAATTTCTTCAACCTTTGTTGTAAAACGATAGCCGCGTTTGGGTAAAGTTTTGATAAATTTCTGTTCGGTAGAATCATCGCCGAGTGCTTTTCGCAGGGTAGAAATATTGCGATTGAGACTTCCTTCTTCGACAAAAGTATCAGCCCAAACCTTTTTGATCAGCTCATCTTTTTCAACTGTCTGTCCCTTGTTTTCCAGTAAAACGAGCAAAATATCAAAGACTTTCGGAGTCAGTGCGATGTGCTTTCCGTCCTGCCAAAGCTGCCGTTCAGTCGCATCAACCCGAAAAGAATCAAACTGATAAAAGCGTTTGGAAAGTTTGTTCATAGCATTTTAATCCGATAATTACTGCCTTTCGGGAATTTTCGGAAAATTTCGGGATTTTAGAAGGTGTTTTATTGCAAACTAATTTTCACACTCACGTTCTGACGACAAGATATAGCACGGCTATTTCGATGTTGTGAATTTTACAGCATTTTTCAAAAACGAGACAAGATAAATTTAAGGAAGAAAAAAGATGAAAGTCTTAAAGATTAGAAAAAAGATGTTAATTCTAGGCGGACTGATTTTGATGGTTTTGCTTTCGGATGTTATCTCGGCGCAGTCATTACAACAAAATGATGCCAATAAGAGTTGGAATACTTTTTGGATAAAATTCAATACAGCAGTCAAAACCAAAAATCGCAAATCAGTAATTGCCTTAACTTCCAAAAAGTTTTTTAGTCCGAGCGGAGAAACAATCGGTCAATTGCTTGATCAACGTTATATGTGGAATTTATTGAAAGATTCTGTCAAAACCGGAACGAAGTTTCACACTTGCCGCAAATTGCCTTGCCGAATTACGCGAAATCAAGTTGTCGAATCAAGTTTATTGTTTGTTTTTGAAAATAACCGTTGGAGTTTTATCGGACAGCTCGGTGAATAAGCCGTTTGTAAAAGGAGAAAAAGAAAATGTTTATAAAATTTGCAGCAATCATGATCTTAAGTTTTATTTTATCGGGCATCGGACAAACAAATACCTATGGGCAGGATAAGAGTTTTCCGATTCCAAGATTTGAAACACCGCAACAACAAAATATCGCCAATCAATTGGGCGATGCGTATTATCAAATGCAGCAGCATTTATGCAACAAACAATCTAACGAAGAATGGCGAAGCAAGTTTGAACAATTGTATGATGAGTTGGTCTTGGCACAACATCGGACGATGTGGGCGGCGGCGGGCTTTTTCGATAGCGAGCTTGTCGAATACACGCGAACGCTGCAGCCTTTTTACGTCAAAGCAGATGAGCTTCGGGAAATGCTCAATAAGGCTTCCCGAAAAAATCGCGGAAATACATATAGGCTTCAGAATCTTCTGACGAGTTTTAACGGAAATTTACGACGATTTGCCGAAGCAGCCAATTCAAAAGGTTACGGACATACTATTTTCACGATTTATGCTAACGGAGCAGTTTTAGCAGAATTGGATAAAGAACTGACTCCTGCCAAATTGCGCCTTTATGAAATTCCCGAAGCTGAGTATTTTGCTTTGAGAAATCAAGCGATGGCGGCATTAACAAATACTTTGCATCTTGTTTATGCTCACGCTATAGATCAAATAAATAACAAAATTCCAAATGATGCACCGCGTTTTGCCGTTTATACCAGCACTGATTATTTTTCGCCGATTAAGATTCTAAACACATTTTCAAAGACGATTTCTATTTCTTTTGATGTATCTAAATTTGATTCATTACAAGATGAGAAGTGGCATACCTACAATAAAACTCCATTCAACGAATCCGACTTTAAAGGAGGATGTCAAAAAGAAAAAGTGCGGATTATGTTTGTTCCATCGCGTCGCGCTGATGCTGAAAAATCTGCTCAATTGTTGAGAACGAATAATTTTGAAGTTGATCTACGTGAAGTTTTGGAAAATGTCGTTCCGGATCATAAAGGAAAAGTCTATTATCAAAATAAAGGTAACGCTCAGCGCGCCAGTTTTATCTCAGGTTTGGTCAAAAACATTGAAAATGTAAATTCAAACAAAGGGACTGATGGAGCAGACGCGCCGGATTATTCGCTTTGGCTGATAGGCAAAAAAGACGAGACGGCAAATCCATCAATAAACTTGAGTGGAATATGGTCTGCCGAAGGCTATAAATGTCCTGCGGATGATTCTCCGCGACAGGTGATTAGAATTGAACATAAAGGAAATCAGGTCAATGCTTTCAAGGTTGTCGGAAATGCTTGTGTCACAGCAGGATCGCTAACTTTTCGCGGTAATTTTACACAAAACACTTTTCGAGTTGAGGTAGCTACCAGCGATGGACCAAACACTTCAATTCGTTATATTCCGGGAACAGTTCAGATCGTTAATTCAAATCTAATAAAACTAACATCCGAAATAGGTAATATCACGCTGACCCGCAAGGTTAATTAAGGAGAAAACGAAAATGTCTAAAAAAGTAATTATTTCGAGCGGATTGATTTTAATTTTGATGTTCGTGTCGGCGGGTTTTACTCAAGCGCAATCAGCCGCAACCAAAAAAGCTGCCACTAAAAGCTGGAACTCTTTTTGGACAAAATTCAGCACGGCAGTCAAAAACAAAGATCGTAAAACCTTTATTGCACTAACCAGAAAAGATTTCCAGGATGCCGGCGGCGGCACTCTCAAGGAGTGGCTTGATTCTACCTCGTGGAGCAGACTGAGAAATTCAGTTAATAAGGGAACAAAGGATTATAGTCACGGCAAAGAAATCGGACGAATTACAAAAAATAAAGACTTAATTTTTGTTTATGGAAAGAACGGCTGGCGTTTTTTTGGAGAACTTGTGGCATAAGGAGAAAAAAATATGTTGAAGAAATTATTTACCATAAAAATACTTTGTTTGTTTATATTTACAGGAGTTTTAAGCATTTCGGCAAATGATAAACAACTTGAAAAAACACTCATTGCTTTGGGTTATAAAATTACCGATAAAATTGCTTCTGCCGGAGCTGATTGGGAACTGAAAGATTTCAAGATGCGAAGCAAGCAAATCTATAACATCAAAAGCATCAGAAAGGTTCCCGGTGAAAAGAATCTTTATTATCGATTCACTATCAGGATCGAAGATTATGCAACTGTCGAAGATGCCCAAAAACGTCTTGCCCATATTCGAGCGACTCCGCCCGGACCCGACAGCAAAATGATCGCTCCTGAATATTCTTTGCGCGAAGGTTTTCAGCGCGGGGCACAAATTTATGTTATCAGCACGGATGTTTACACTTTTGTTGTGGATAAAAGTCTGACCAAACTGCATCAAAAATTAAAGAAAGAAATTACTAAAAACGATAAGTGTCGTGAGCCAAATGCCAAATGTTTTTAAGATTAGAAATAAGTTTATTGCTGGTTTTTTGGAATATAATATCCTTGCAGCGAAGGATGAAGCGCAATTTTTGCGGCTTCTTCGGCAGCAATGGTTTTCCAAACCTCAAAATCCTCACCGATTTCTTGATACATTTGAAGAGCTAATTCATTGAGAAAATAAACAATTCCGAACTGATTATATTCCTCTGGAACTTCATAATCTTCATACATGGCTTCTTTCAATTCTCGTCTAATTTGGACAGATATTTCAGCAGAAAGAGGTCTCCAGGTATAAACAACCGCTTGTTTCAGATTTTCAATTGCTACTCTTTGTTCTGATGCTTCACGCGGAAGTCTCTTTTGAAAACTTTCAATGGATTTTTGGGTAGCATCCCGTCCTTTTGCCCAAAAATCTTGAGCTGAAGCATTGTCTTCTTTAAATGGAACAACATAATAATTGCCAGTTGGTTTGTAAATAAAATTTATTCTTTCAATTACAGGTTTTTCTTTATTTTTAGAAATCTCATGAAGTTTCGCTTTTAATCTAAAATTATTATCTCCGAGAAACCCGCCTGAAACACTAACATAGCCCAAAATCTTATCGGTGTAATTATAATCAACTTGAAAAGCAGGAGGATTTATCTCTAAAAATAATGAAGTGGTTGCACCGGAATCGGCTAAAATTTTTTGTAAATCATTTTGGAGTGATTTCATCAAATCCAATTGATTAAAATTGTCGAGATCAAAAGATTGAAGGTGTGCAGAAAAATCTTGAGTTGAATTAAAACTGCCAAAATCATTATTGGAAATGCCGCCTCCTCCCATTCCGCCACCGCCGCCGCCGTTGGAGTTTTTTGACAAAATTAAGCCGGAAGGTGATTGACTATTTCTTACTAAATCAATCAAAGAGAAATTTACATAGAAAGTGCTTGGTTTATATCCAACAAAAAACATATTTATTTTTACTCCTTTGTTTTTAAGTATTTTTTGCCTTTCAATTTATCGGGCAGCAAATCATCTTTGGTGTATAATTCGTAATCTTTCCCGTAATCCATATCTTTCATCAATTTGGTTGGCGCATTGCGGACTTTTAACGGAATCGGTAAATTTCCAAGCCTCTCAACATCTTTCATAGCCGCTCTGAAACCATCGTAAGCACTACGATCTTTTTTGCAATTGGCGAGATATGCCACCCCGTGAGCCAGATTTATTCCGCATTCGGGTAAGCCGATAGTTTCGACTGCGCGAAAAACTTCATTTGCTACAACCAAAGCTGTCGGTTGTGCCAAACCAATATCTTCTGAAGCAAAAATCACCATCCTTCGGGCAATAAATTTTGGGTCTTCTCCGGCGGAAATCATTCTGGCCAGATAATAAAGCGCGGCATCGGGTTGGCTCGCCCGCATTGATTTGATAAAAGCGGAAATCGTGTTGTAATGCTCTTCGCCTTTTTTATCAAAGCGCAAAAATGAGGTTTGTAAAGTATTTTTGAGGTTTTCAAGATTAACTTTTTGGTAAAGCTGAACCGTATTGGAAATCATCGTAATCGCTTGACGTGCATCGCCGTTTGCCATTGCAATCAGCCAATCCCGTGCTTCTTCATCAAGCTCAATCTCGGTGCGGTTAATGATTTCTGACATTTCATCCGCCGACAATTCCGACAAAACAAAAACACGGAGACGGGAAAGAAGCGGGGCAATTATCTCAAAACTTGGATTTTCCGTCGTTGCACCGATCAAAACGAGTTCGCCCGATTCGACAAACGGCAATAGAAAATCCTGTTGAGCTTTATTAAAACGATGAATTTCGTCGAGAAATAAAACCTTCGGTTTATCCGACTCTTCGTCAATAATTTTACGAATATCGTTTTTTCCTGCGGTAACGGCTGAAAGTTCGTAAAGGTCAGCGTTTATCGCGTTTGCATAAATCCGAGCGAGCGAAGTCTTACCGACTCCGGGCGGTCCCCAGAGAACAAACGAAAAAATATGTCCGTTCTCAATCGCCAGACGAAGCGGCTTTCCTGCACCGACAAGATTTGTTTGTCCGACGTATTCGGTAAGAGTTTGGGGACGAATTTTATCTGCTAGTGGTTGCATATTTTAATTTTGGATTCTCCATTTTACCTCAGACTCTGTATTTTCTACTTTGGACTTTCAAAATTTTTTTTACAAACCTGATACATTTTTCCGCAAAAACTCACGTTAGATAGTGTCAATGATTTGCGTAGTTGATTAAAAGAAAATGAAAGGAACACTATCATACATCAAAATCTTAAGTTTAATGCTCGTTATGGCAGTTGTGTCGATGGCGGCTACCAAAAAAACTACGCAAGGATTTACGCTCGGCGAAACCGAAGTCAAAATCAATGTTTATGAAAATGAAGGAAGTAATGTGACCTTCTTTTCACCGCATCATAACGAACAAATTGCGCGACTTTTGGCCAGAGAATTTGTAGATAAAAACGGCGGGAGATTGGTCGAAATCGAATCTTTTGATGATAAAGGCAAACCAAGCCGTTATGTTAAATTTACAGCAAACGGCAAAACTTTCAGCCTTGACCCGAACCGCATTTTTACCGATAACGGCAGAACTTGCGACCCTCTTCCGGCGGAAATTGATGTGCTGGTCAAAGAATTTGCCGACAAACTTTTGAAAGTGCTGTTTGCTGACGGAAAAGGTTTGCGCGACGGCGAAAAATTTATCGTCGCAGTTCACAATAACACCGATGTTGATTCAAAAGAGGAAAGTGCCAAACCAAATGATTTGACAGCTTTAGCTTTTGTCAAAACAGCCGGACACGGAGCGTTTGAAGCGCAAGCGGAGGGCGCATTTCTCTCAAATATGGAGTTTGATACCGACAATTTTATATTTTTGTCGAGTGCCAAATATCTCGGATTTTTCGTCGAAAAAAGTTTTAATGTGGTGGTGCAAAAATCTTCTGCCAAACTCCGCACCCAAGGCTGCAATGTTGATGATGGTTCGCTTTCGGTTTATTCTGCTCAGAACAATATTCAATACATTTGCCTCGAAGCCGACGGCATAAGCGGAAATTTTCGGCAACGCCAAATGTTTGACGCGGTTTATGAACTTTTGAAAGAGCTAAAAGCTGTTGATCCAAAAACGCTTGCAGTAAAATAAGAAAAATTGCCACAAAAGGTGCAGAAGACACAAAATAAAAGAAAGCAATCTTTTGTGTCTTTTGTGCTTTTTCGCGGCTCTTTTCTTTTTTCCCGAAAGAAAACGGGAATTTCTTTCAAAACAAATTGGATTGTATTATTATTCGTTTAGTTTTATGGAAATTTCCGTTATCATCCCGACTTACAACGAAGAACTTTCGATTGCCAAGACCTTAGAAGCCTTATCGCGTTTGGTTAATGTTTCCGAAGTAATTGTAGTTGACGGAGGCAGCACCGATTTAACTGCCAAATTTGTTAAAAATTACTCACAAGTCAAGAATCTAAAATTAGTTGAAATGACCGAAGCCAATCGCGGCAAACAGCTCCACGAAGGCACAAAACACGCGAAGGGCGACATCTTTTGGTTTGTTCATGCTGACACGCGTCCGCAACAGGGATGCGGCAGACAAATCAAAGGTGTGATGAAATATACCGAAGTAGTCGGCGGAAATTTTGAAGTTATTTTTTCGGGCGACAGCCGTTGGGCAAAGTTTCTGACTTGGCTTTATCCTCATCTTCGTTCATGGGGCTTATGTTATGGCGATTCGGCGTTTTTTATTGGACGAAAAGCGTATGAAAAGGTTGGCGGATTCAAACCGATCGGAGCCTTTGAAGACCTTGATATGTTCCATCGTTTGCGAAAAATCGGCAGATTCTATCATCTTTCGCAAAATGTCACGACTTCATCCAGACGCTTTGAAAAAGGCTCATTTATTTTAACTTTTGCGCGATGGTCAGTTTTCCAAGTCCTTTATTGGTTCAAATTTCCACCGGAAAAGTTAGCCAAAAAATATTTACCTATCAGATAAAATGGAAACAGTTTCAAAATTTTTGTTGGTTGCGCTGGGCGGTTCGTTTGGAGCAATGAGTCGTTACGGAATGAATTTACTTTTCGGCAATGTCTTTCTCCCTTTTCCGTTTGCTACATTTTTAATAAATGTTATAGGTTCATTTCTAATTGGCTTTTTGCTAGCAAAATTCGGAGAAAATGAGACAGTCAAACTTCTTTTAGTGTCAGGATTTTTAGGCGCATACACCACCTTTTCGGCTTTTGAATATGAAGCATTTCAACTGACCCAAACCAAACAATTGATGACGGCTTTTCTTTATGTTTCACTGAGTTTTGCTATCGGTTTTATTGGTGTTGCCGGCGGAGTTTGGCTGGCGCGGAGATTTTAAGACTTTTTTACCCGCAAAAGACGCGAAACAGACGAAAATAAGTCAGAAAATCTCTCTTCTTTTTTCGTGTTTTTCACGTCTTTTGCGGGCGATCTTTTTACTTCATCGGTTCGACATTCTTGCCTGTCACAATAATTGCCAAACCATTTTTCTGTAAGATTTTATTTAAATTGACAGTATCCTCATTAACAAATTTATTGATGCCTGTGATTCGATTCGGAAACTCTTTGCTTAATGCTTCGTAATTGTCCTTCATCGTGGCAGTCGGCGCAAAATTGCCGCCGCTGACAGTAAAATACAAACTACTGAGCTGATCTGCATATTTTTGCGAGCCAAAACCTCCGTCTTCGGGATTAGTCGTTAAACCATTGAGCAAAGTGTTGAGAGCTTTTTTGTAATCGGCAATGGCTTTGGTCAAATCCGCCGGAACTTCGGTCAGACGGTCTTTGGCAACTGCTTCGATTTGGTCAGTTTGCTGCTTTAAACTATCTAGCTGACGCAAGCCATCATTCATTACCGAAACCATATCGCGCAGTTTCATTGATAAATCGTATTGTGCTTGCAATTCAGCATTAGTAGTTTTGACGGTTGGATCAAGCCGAACTTCAATTTTGCTTTCGCCCTGCAATTTATCGCCGACAAAAAGTTTAATGGTGTAAGTCCCGGGAACGACTTGCGGACCTCGCGGCGGACCAAAAATTTCGAGCTGTTCAGGCGTTGGCGGACGGCGTAGCCGCGCACCTTCCTGACTCATTCCCCAAACAAAACGATTAATACCTTTTTCTTTGGAAAGATTTTTGTATTCGCCGATCATCTTGTTTGTTGCATCAAAAACTTGTAGTTTAACTGTTATTTTGGGATCAGCTTTTTCTTTCAAATAATAGCTGACTAATGCTCCATTCGGCGGATTTTGCCCGCGAAAAGGTTTGTCGCCGATTCCGTATCGAGTCATCATTGTCGCAAAACGATAAGCCGGACGCGATTCAAAAAGAAACGCATCTTTTTGCAAAATATCTGCACTCATTTTTTGAATGACATTCGCATCATCAAAAACCCAGAGGCTGCGCCCGTGTGTTGCCAAAATCAAATCGTTATCACGCAGATGGACCAGAATGTCGTGAACTGCTACACGAGGAAAGTTTTTCATATTGAGCTCAAGCCAATTTTTTCCGCCATCCCAACTGGCATAAAGTCCGATTTCTGTTCCTGCGTAAAGTAAATTCGTATTTTTCCGATCTTCCGTCACCACATGGACATAAGCATTACTGGGTAGATTGCCTGAAATATTGGTGAAGGATTTTCCGCCGTCGGTCGTTTTGAAAATATATGGTTTGTAATCGTCAAATTTGTGGCGGTCAAAGGAAACATAAGCCGTATTTGCATTGACGCGGGAAAGTTCAATGTGAGAAATGGACGAATCTGCAGGCATATTCGGCACATTTTTGACAATGTTTGTCCAGTTTTTTCCGCCGTCAGTTGTTACTTGCAGATTTCCGTCATCGCTTCCTGCCCAGATCAAATCGCGCTGAATTGGTGATTCTGCCAAACTGATGACTGTTTCAAAATATTCAGCGGAAGTGTTTTCGGGGAAGATCGGACCGCCTGCATCTTTTAATCTTTCTTTGTTGTTGGTGGTTAGATCAGGACTGATTTGTGTCCAATTCAAACCAAAATCGGTTGATTTAAAGACCGCATTTCCTGCCAGATAAACCGTATTTTTATCATGCGGAGATTGGATCAAAGGCGAGTTCCAGTTAAACCGGAACTTATCATTTTCCGCTGCCCCACCGACTCCGAGAAATGGAATTACAAGCTGCTGTTCACGATTTTTCATATCGGTGCGGACAACATTTCCGCCCTGCGATTCGGTTAAGAAAAGGTCTGGATTATCAGCATTTTGAATGGCATAAAATCCATCGCCAAAACTGATCATCCGCCAATCATCATTCAAAATTCCGGCTGGTTCACGATTGCGCGAAGGTCCAACCCACGTTCCATTGTCCTGCAAGCCGCCCGAAAGATTATAAAAAGGTGCGGTATTATCGGCAAAAACCTGATAAAACTGTCCAATCGCAAGATTGTTGATATATTCCCAAGATTTGCCTTCATCGTTTGAAACTGCGACACCGCCGTCTTGTCCGTTCCACATTCGTTTCGGATTTTTCGGGTCAATCCAAAAGGCGTGATAATCAATGTGAATATTTGGCGCAAGTCTGGAAAAAGTGCGACCGCCATCGAGCGATTTGAAAAGCGGGGAAGCGACCGCATAAACTTTGTTCTCATCGGTCGGATCAACTTTGACTCTGGTGTAATAAAATCCGCGTCCGACAATATTTTGCTGACGATAAACCTGCTGAAAAGATTCGCCTTTGTTATCTGAGCGATAAAGCGTTCCTTCTTTGGCTTCGAGCATTGCATAAACCACATTCGGATTACTTTGGGAAACCGATAGACCAATTCTGCCAATCATTTTCGGCAAACCTTTGTCAATTTTGTTCCAGGTTTTGCCCCCATCAATCGAGCGAAACACGCCGCCTTTATCTGAACCACTGGTAAAAGTCCACGCCTTGCGCTCAAATCTCCACATTCCCGCATAAAGAATATTTGGATTAACCGGATCAATTTCGAGGTCGGATGCGCCGTGTTGATTGTCAATGTAAAGCGTTTTTGTCCAGTTTTTTCCGCCGTCAGTCGTCATAAAAACGCCGCGTTCATCGTTCGAGCCCCAAGCGTGTCCAACCGCCGCGACATAGACAATATCAGGGTTTTTCGGGTTGACAACGATTTTTGAAATCGTGTTGGTATCCTTCAAACCCATATTTTTCCAGGTCTTTCCGCCATCGGTAGATTTATAAACCCCATCGCCGAACGAAACCGAATTTCGCACATTCGATTCGCCCGTTCCAACCCAAACGACATCGGGATTACCCGGCTCAAGCGCAATGTCACCGACTGAAATCGAAGTTTGACGGTCAAAAATCGGTGTCCAACTAATTCCGCCGTCAGTCGTTTTGAAAATTCCGCCCGAACCTGTCGCCACATAAACGGTATTCGGATCACCCGGAACACCTTCGACATCAGCCACACGCCCGCCCATATTAGCGGGACCGATACTGCGCCAACTTAGATTTGAAAGCGCGGAAGTTTCATTTTGGGCAAAAGTAAAAATGTTAAGCGCAAAAATAGTTAAACAGACAACGATTGAAATGCTCAATCTACGATTTATCATTACGAATACTCCAAGAAAAGAAGGGATTTGAACTGCTTGTTAGTTTAGTAATACGCTAAAAGCTAAAAAATGTTTTATCTGGCTTAAGTGACAAAAATAATTTCACAAAAAACTGTTGAAATTATGGTATTGTGTCTCAATAAAAACTAAATTTCAGGAGTCGAGAATGATGGTCAGATTATTATTTTTTGTGACGCTAATTTCACTTTTTACAATTAGTTGTGCCAAGCAAACAACTAATTTTAATTCAGGCGAATGGATTGATTTATCCTACGATTTTTCCGATAAAACAATATATTGGACGGAAGCCGATGGTTTTAAAAAAGAAACTGTTGCAGAAGGAAAGACTGATAAAGGCTATTTCTATTCGGCTTATAAATTCTCTGCACCTGAACACGGTGGAACTCATCTCGATTCGCCGATTCATTTTGCCGAAGGACGTAAAACTGTGGATCAACTTCCTGTTTCGCAATTGATTGCCCCGGCAGTTAAAATTGATGTTTCTGCCAAAACCGCTCAGAACAGTGATTATTTGATAAGTGTTGAAGATATAACAGGTTGGGAAGCACAAAATGGACAAATTGGTGAAAATAACATCGTTCTTTTCCAAACAGGTTACGGTAAATTTTGGGGCGACAGAAAAAATTATATGGGAACTGACGGAACAGCCGACCAAAAACATTTCCCCGGTTTAAGTCCCGAAGCCGCTAAATGGCTGATAAGCAACCGAAAAGTTAATGCCGTCGGGATTGATACGGCAAGCATTGATTACGGACAATCCCAAACTTTTGATACACACGTTGCGTTGATGGGCGAAAATGTTCCGGCATTTGAAAACGTGGCAAATGTTGAAAAACTACCGAATAAAGGATTTCAAATTATTGCGCTACCGATGAAAATTAAGGGCGGAAGCGGTGCGCCGTTGCGGATTGTGGCGTTTGTGGCGAAATAAGAGTTAAGTTGTAATTCATTTTCCTCACAAATTACAATCTATTCCTCATCAATTTCGCTCATTCTTTCATCAATAAAGTCGTAAAAATTAGACTCGTCCGAAATCTCCCAAGTTTCGTGATCCCAATCGACTGTTAGTGTAAAAGCAGAATTAGGATTATTACGATAAAAACATTGGACATTGCCTGCTCCGTCTGGAAAAAATTCTAATAAGTCTTCAAATTTATAGTCCTTAGGTAATTCAAAATTTTGTTTTTCACAAATAGGATTCATTATTTCTGCCAAAACGCTGATTTCAGCACTACTTAGCAAATAACCGTTATTGATTTCTCCAAAGCCATCATGGATTGAATAGAACTTTTTCAAATCTTGTGGAATTGTCCAACCGTATTTTCTTAGATTTTCATTGATGTTAGGAGCGGGATTTGGCAATGCCCCTGTGTAAATCCTGAAATAGTTACGATTATCATATAGCGTCATGTCCAAAAAATAGTGTAATTTCCAGGTTTGACCTTGTTTT
>DAORIL010000076.1:0-15260 GCA_035438525.1 Pyrinomonadaceae bacterium | reverse complement strand
TAATTTCCTCATCGTTCATTGAAATAGTATAGTTTTCAGCCGCAGATTTACGGCTTAACTCTACCGGAATCAGTAAAATTGGAGCTTTTAAGAAAATTTTTGAATCTCCAGTGTCCTTGTAATAAAGCATTCCAAGGGTTAAAAAGAGAGAATTGATTCCTTGTTCTTCAACTAAGGTTCGGGATTGCTGTTCGATCCGGCGGAGGGATTTATCTAAACTTTCTGAAGTTGAATTGGTGTGTAGAATATCATCAGTGAAATCTGTTTGGTCAAATTCTGTTACTGAAGATTTTTTTGTCCGAGGGCTATTGTTAGCTTTATCAAATATTAAATTAGTTTCGTGAATTTCATTATTTGGCTTAAACCCAACAAACCTGATTGATCTTTTTTGAATGCAAAGTAATCTGAATATTGTAGTTAGTGGTTCATCAAAAATCGAAATGGTTGTGTTTTTATTGATTTTGAAATTCAAAGCCCGATTCCGCTTTGAAAGGTCAAGTAATTTATTTTTCCAACTGTTTATCGTTGCCAAAACTTTTTCGTTATTCATTTTTGACTCCATTTAGGATGAATATGATCTAAATATTTGAAGCCGCTTTGAATTCCGTTGAACAAATCAACGACTTTCAAAATAAGCGGACTGGGGGGCAGCTCTAGTTGAAATTATTTAACGTCGGCAAATAATATCAGAACTAACTTTGTAGTTTAACTATTTACACAACAATTATTTTGTGGAAGTGAGTCGCAGATTTTGGGGGGATTAATTTTGAATCTGAAAAAATCAGATTCGGCATTAAATTTTACTCCGACATTTAATGTAATACTTTAAGTCTGATTTGCTTATTTTTTCAAGTGTATGTGTTAGAGTTTTTGTAAATAACCAAAAAAAGAGCAAGTTATCATCATTTATGTTCACTTAAATAAATCAATACAAGTTAAAAACTTTTTTGTAAATTCAATAAGTCGTGCGGTTTAACCAATTAGGTGAAATTGCCAACTCAGATTAATTCGTGCTTGACTAAAATCTTCTAAATTCTTATATTTTTTGATTACTTTAATGATTGATTTTGAAAAGTATTGGATGCAAAAAGCCATAGAGGCGGCAAGGGAAGCTGAAAAAATGGACGAAGTTCCAATTGGGGCTTGTTTGGTAAATGAGCAGGGCGAGATCTTAGCCATTGGAGGAAATCGAACCAGAATTGATTGTGACCCGACGGCTCATGCTGAAATTGTAGTTTTACGCGAAGCCGCGAAAAAAAAAGGCAATTATCGTTTGACTGAAACGACGCTTTATACGACCATAGAACCTTGCGCGATGTGCGCCGGAGCACTCATTCAGGCTCGGGTCAAAAGATTGGTCTTTGGTGCACATGACGAGAGATTTGGCGCAGTCGAAAGCGTTTTCAGACTTTGCGACACAAGTTCTTTGAATCATCAAATGGAAATTACCAAAGGTGTTTTAGCTGATGAATGCAAAAAGCTAATGCAAGATTTTTTTAAGCGAAAACGTCAAAAATAAAATTCTTACGGAGAGGTGCGAGAGCGGTTGAATCGGGCAGTCTCGAAAATTGTTGAGCCTTAACGGGTTCCGTGGGTTCGAATCCCACCCTCTCCGCCAGTTTGATTTTAGATTTTGGATTTCTGATTTTGGATTTGTTTAGTATCTAAAATTAAATGTTGAAAATAAAAAATTAGGTCTTTTATTTCTAACGTAAAAAGTAGATATTTACTTGATAAGTAACCAATCCAAAATCCGCAATCCCCAATCCAAAATCGCATAGCCCCCTAAATTAAAGGAGATTTCTATGAAATTAGTAAATAAATTAGCAGCAGAGTTTGTGGGAACTCTATGGCTTGTTTTAGGTGGGTGCGGTAGTGCAGTTTTAGCAGCAAAATTCGGTGATACCGGACTCGGAATCGGTTTTGTCGGCGTTTCATTGGCATTTGGGCTGACTGTTTTGACTGGTGCTTATGCTCTGGGGCATATTTCCGGCGGACATTTTAACCCGGCAGTTTCCTTTGGGTTATGGGCTGGCAAAAGATTTTCGGCTTCGGAACTTGTGCCATATATTATCGCTCAGGTTTTAGGTGCAATTTCCGGTGCAGGCATTTTATTTGTCATTGCTAATGGAAAAGCGGGTTTTTCAATTGATGCGACTAAAGCAGGAGCGTTTGCGACCAATGGTTTTGGAGACTTTTCGCCGGGTGGCTATTCGTTGTTGGCTTGTTTGATAATTGAATTGGTTTTGACATTTTTCTTTTTGATAATCATTCTCGGTGCGACACACAAAAAAGCTCCACAAGGGTTTGCTCCGATCGCAATTGGCTTAGGATTGACCTTGATTCATTTGATAAGTATTCCGGTAACTAATACCTCGGTTAACCCTGCCCGAAGCACAGGTGTGGCGATTTATGCAGGTGCATCGCAGATCGGACAACTATGGTTATTTTGGATTGCTCCGATAGTTGGCGCACTTTTGGCCGGATTTTTCTATAGCTGGCTTGTCGGGGACGATAAAGATTAGTATTATTAAAAGTTTCAGCCGTGCGGAAAGGTGCAAGAGCGGTTGAATTGGCTACATTGGAAATGTAGTGAACCTCAAAAGGGTTCCGTGGGTTCGAATCCCACCCTTTCCGCCATTCGATTTTAGATTTTGGGTTGGGAATTGCGGATTGCAATAAATCTTAAATCGAATTTGATTTTGAAATATTGATTAGAAACTTTGAAAAAAAACTAATCCGAAATCCAAAATTCCCAATCCAAAATCAAATATGGCTTCAGGCTCCGCACAAGGTCTGTATTGTGAACTCCGCTAGATCGGGAACGAAGCAACGGTAGCAATTTCAACCTGTGTTGCGGTAAAGTCTGAAGCCTCCAATATTTTAAACTCTTCACAAATCAAAAAAAAAAGCTATAATTATTTTATGGTTGCGAAACTTACAGTTGTTTTCTTTATCGTCCTTTGCTTATTGGCAGGTTTTGTTTTAACGCTTTTTCCTTGGGTAAGTGTTGGTCGGGTTGGTGATTGGGGAAATAATCAGCTACTTGTCGCATTTAGCCAATTGATAAATCTTCCATCTTTGCAATCACTGGTTGCATCAGGATGGGTGAGAGGTGCAGTAACAGGCTTAGGAATTTTGAATTTGTGCATCGGTTTTTGGGAAATAGCCCATTTTAAAGACAGCGTTGATTCACTGGAAGGAAAAGCGGCAGCCAAGTGAAAATTACTAAACCTCTCATTTATTTAATATCTGATGGAACATTAACTGCCCAAAATTATTCAGAAAATTCAAAAAAACTCTTTTGCATTATCGAAACTGCTGTCGAAACCAGTATTGCATTAATTCAAATTCGGGAAAAATTCCTATCCCCTAGATTGCTTTTTGAATTAACGACTCAAGCTGTAAAAATTGCCAAAAATTCCCAAACTAAAATTCTCGTCAACGACCGTGCCGATATTGCATTAGCTGCCAAAGCAGATGGTGTTCATTTAACTTCAAATTCGATCCCAACCAAAATAATTCGTCAAACTTTTCCTAAAGATTTCATTATTGGTGTCTCAGCTCATTCGTTTGAAAATGTAATCAATGCGAAAGATCAAGGGGCAGATTTTGCAACTTTTAGTCCGATTTTTGCCAGTCCGAATAAAGGAAAGCCAATTGGATTAAATGCTTTACGGGATGTTTGTGAAAAAGTAAAGCCTTTTCCGATTTTAGCACTTGGCGGAATTGATGAAACGAATTACCGTGAAGTTTTGCAAATTTCAGACGGTTTTGCATCGATTCGATTTTTAAATAATTCGGAAAGTTTGAGAAAATTATCAGATGAAAATTTGTTTATCAATTGCGGGACTTGATCCTTCTGGCGGAGCAGGAATAATTGCCGATATTAAAACCTTTTCGGCGTTTGGCTGTTTTGCAACTACTGCAATAACTTCACTTACTTTTCAAAATACCCAAGGCGTTTTTGGCGCAATTCATCCAACGGCTGATTCGGTTCGACAACAAATTCAGCCGATTTTAGATGATTTTGAGGTTTCTGCCCTCAAGACCGGTATGCTGCCGACCAAAGAGATAATTGACGAAATTGCAAAAATTGTGGAGGAAAATAAACTGAAAAACTTTGTCGTGGATCCGGTAGTTCGGTCAACCTCGGGTTTTGATTTGATTGATGATGATGCGCTTAAATCGTTGATTGATAAGCTGTTTCCATTGTCAGATATTGTCACCCCAAATATTCCTGAAGCAGAAAGAATTTCGGGACTAAAGATTGAAAGTGAACCTGAAATTGAAAAAGCCGCCCGAAAAATTCAAAGTTTCGGGGCAAAAATTGTATTAATAAAAGGCGGACATTTTCCGATTGGGGATTTTGGATCAGGGATTGTGGATTCGGAGAAATTAAAGTCTAAAGTTGCAAAAGATTACTTATTTATCGGGAATGAATTGCATATTTTTGAAGGTGAATTTTATGAAACAACTGCCACTCATGGAACCGGCTGCACGTTAGCCGCCGCGATCACAGCAAATTTGGCGTTAGGAAAAACTGTAATTAATTCGGTTGAAACTGCAAAAAGATTTGTTAATGAAGCAATTCGGACTGCACCAAATCTTGGAAAAGGACATTCACCGATAAATCATCTTTTATTCGATTTTGGAAACAGCTGAAAAAATGCTATTAATTTTAAGCCTTATTTAGCGACAAACCCTCATTTTCATTGAGCATTTGATTGAGCATTGAAAATTTCTTATGTCCGTTACCTAATAAAGCTTCGGCTAATTGGAAAAGCGGCAAAGGAATATCAACAATTGCAACGGATTCTTCGCTTTGGGGAAAATGTGAATAGAGCTCCACCTCAGACGAGCAAAATTCGCACACTTCAAGATGCTGCAAAATTTCAGCATTTTCCTTCGTTGAGGTTTCACCCTTTTGAAATGCCAATAAATCTTGGGAAGCAGGACAATTCACACTTTTATAAAAGGTAATCATTTGTAACGAGTATTTGGAGTTTTTATTACTCAAAAAGTTTCTATTCATCACTGTATCAGAACACGGACGTTTACTTATCGATACATTAAAAGTAAATCCATAATGCCTCGCTCGTTCCATAACTTAGGACAAGTTTTATAAAAAAAAATTAAAAAAAATTATTGTAATAATTAATGTTGTTATTTAAGCCCTGTATTTACTGATGTTTAAGTAAATTGTTGAACACTGATAAAAAAATGAAAAAAATGTTGCTCAAGTTTAAAAAAATTGGTAATATTAAAAAGTAGTTAGCAGAAAGGGAAGCCTGCTAACCAACCTACCGAATTAAATGCTGGCTCGGCAAATGATTCTAAAAAAAGTTTTTCTACCTAAAAAAATAGATAAAAGACTTGGGAAAGTTTGAGATAAACTTTTGCGGCTCAAAATCCGTTCGGGAAGGATTTTCGCAAAATTCAAATTTTTCAAATATGTAGGAAAAGGGCAAAGGACAATAACACACTTGCTAAATACATTTTTTTGTAATCATTTAGCTAATTATTACCTTTTTTAGATTCTCTCTAATTGTCTGAAAACTCGTCAGACAAAATAAAAATCAAAAGGAAAATCGGAAGGATAAAATATGAGCGCAATCAAGCAGGAAGAGCGTTCGCCAAGAATGGTCACAAACCGTCAGTTGCGAGTAGGAAAATGGATTGAAAGCCTCAAAACATCAGACGTTAATCAAATCTGGGCAGATTTGCATCGAATAGTTTCATCGCACCCTTTGGTCAGAGCTTCAAAAAGTGCAGGATTATTAGTCGAAGAAGGCAGACAAAACGCATATACTGATTTAACCCAAGAGCTTTTTGTCGCTTTATTAAGCAAGGAACGTTTCCAACATTATTTAGATACGGAGATGTCAAATGCAGAGATTGAAGCAGAAATCAGTCAAATCGAATTAACCAATTTATTGACTGCCGAACTTCGCAAAAGATACCCTGAATCATATCGTCTGGCTCGTCGCATTTCAACGTTAATTCAAACCAGCAAAACATTTAAACGTTTTGACAACATCGAAAATATAGAAATTCATCGCCGTTTGGCAGACCGCACTTACGGATTAGCCGAATGGACTAATAACAAAACCCGGCGCAATCATCAGGAAATGGAACCAAGGGTGCAAACTGTTGCTTTTCAAAGCCGTGATACGCGGATGGTCGGCTGCACCGGCGATGCTCAAATTGTCATCAGCAATCCGGATCTGGAAGCTCTTATTATCAGAGTCTTAAAGGCTTGCGATTCACCGGTTGATGTCCGAAGCTTGCGTTCTTTTGTGATGTCGCGCTTACCTGTGATGGACATTTATTTGGTTCCAATTGGTGGTGGCGATGATGGCAATAGCGAGGATGATTATAAAACAGATTACGATCCGGTTGATACGCGGGAAAATCCTGAACAAAATTTATTGCGTGTCGAAGCCGAAACTATTGCCGTCGGTTACGTCGAAAATTTTTTAACTAATCTGAATAAATCGGTTCGTGGTAAGGTCAAACAATACAATCGAATGGTTAGTGTTTTGTGGCACTGTTATTTGAGTTCAAATAGCGGAACACAATTAGAAGTTGCCGCAATGTTAGGCGTGTCCGATTCTTTGGTTTCGGATTATCGACGCCGGATCGAAACTCATTTGCAGGAACTTTCATTTACGGGAGTTGGTGAAGCACGACAATTTGAACAAGCGCTGAAAAAGAAAGTTCGCAAGATAATTACTGAAAATAAAGAAGAAATCGCTGTTTAATCAAATGGGAAATATTTGTCCAACTAAAATTGTGGTAATATCATCTCAAGAAATTTGTTCGAAAACCCCCGAAAAATACTGTAATTATCCCCGAATTGATGTGGCAAAATGTCTAACCAAAACAACATTAAAAAGGATTATGAAACATTTTCATCCCATCCGGTCAAGAAAAATCCCGAGGGTGACGTTTCATTAACAGCAATTAAAAAAATCCCCGCCGAAATTCAACCAGAAAATCCAAATTTCAGAAAAGATAACGAAACCTTAGTCAATCTTGGCAAAAAGAATCAATCGCACCCGACAGATAATTTTGTAAACGGTTTATCAGCTTCAAAATTTTTAAATAATAAACAACAGCGCGAAGTTGAAATAGCTAATTCGCAAAATTTTGGTGGAACTTCAAAAGAGATAAGTTTGCCCGAAACCGTAATTGACGGTCGGAAAGGTAACTTTGTTTCGCAAAAAAATGTCGTTAAACAAAGAAATGAGGAAAGTTCTGCTACTGCCAATCAAAATTTAGAAATATATTCATCAAACAAAAACAACATTTCTAGCCAGAATTACGATACTTTTAGTTTAAAACCAAAAGGAATGACGCTTGGGGTCGGGGATGAATTTCTTGATGCCACTTATGAAGTAATTGATACGGCTAAAAAAATTGTCACTGGTGAAACTTCAAATCTCTCTTACGCTGAAGAACAGGAATTACGCAGAAAACAAAAAGCCGAAACAAAAGATAACAAATTATTAGCCAGAGACGGTTGGTTAGCCCGCAAAGGTCATACTATAACTTATGTCGGACTTTTTCTTTTCTCATTAGTTGTATATTTTCGTCCCTACGAATGGATTCCGGGGTTTGAAAATATGACTTCAATCGCGCTTGTTTTTGCGATTATTACTCTTTTATTTTATTTACCGACTCAACTTGCCACTGAAGGCAATTTAACTATTCTAACAACTGAGGTTAAATGCGTTCTGTTTTTAGCTGTGTGGTCGGTTTTAACCTTTCCGATTGCCAAAGATGTCGGAGTTGCATGGAAAACTTATAACGAAGTTTTTATCAAGATCATTATGGTTTTTATCGTAATGGTCAACGCTTTGCGAACCAAAGAACGGCTTAAAGGTTTGATGTGGTTGTCGATTGCAGTTGGTGTGATGCTTAGTTATCAGGCGCTCCAGCTCTACAATGAGGGCAAATTCGAGGTTGAAGGCTATCGCGTTAATCCTGATTTTGGCGGAATGTTCGGCAATCCGAATGATACTGCTTTGCATTTAGTGATTTTTACTCCGGTTGCGGTTGTTTTGGGATTAGCAACTAAAAATAAAATTGCCAAACTTATCTATTTCGGCAGTGCAACTCTAATGGTGATGGCAAACTTCGTCATGCAATCGCGCGGCGGATTTTTAGGTTTGATTGCCATTTCGGCTATTTTGGTTTGGAAGTTAAGCAAAAATAACCGGTTGTTAGTTGTTGGGATTTCACTTTTTATCGGCTTTTTAGTTTTAACATTTGCACCGGGAAATTATTGGTTGCGGATCGCTTCCATCGTTGATCCTTCGCTTGATCCGGTTGGCTCGTCCGATCAACGAAAAGAACTTTTAATTCGATCAATCCAAGTTACCCTGAGAAATCCATTTGGGATTGGTTTGGGCTGTTTCCCAATTGTCGGGATTAGAGATCTGCAAACTCATAATGCTTTTACCCAGGTTTCTTCGGAAT
Organism: Pyrinomonadaceae bacterium; assembly: GCA_035438525.1. Classification (GTDB taxonomy): domain Bacteria; phylum Acidobacteriota; class Blastocatellia; order Pyrinomonadales; family Pyrinomonadaceae; genus JAIBCC01. The sequence continues at coordinate 6,776 of DAORIL010000076.1, read as the reverse complement.
TAGGCTGGATGGGGTTGGCTGCCTATCTTATATTTTTGATTAGCCCGTTTAGAAAACTTGGCGCGATGGAAAGAAAGTTGGAGTCGAATAAAGAGTTAAAATGGATGTATTATTTAACTATTGGGCTCCAAGCTAGTATTATTGGCTATATGGTTTCGAGCTTTTTTGTCTCGGTAGCGTATCAATGGTTTGTCTATTTTCCGATTGCATATGCAGTTTGTTTGCGCCGGATTTACAAACTTCACGAAGAGACGGAAGCATTAAAAGGAGAAGTTAATAACGCAGAAGTCGAAATAAAAAAAGACTTTAAGAGCGGACTTGCAGCAAGTCAGTAGTTATCATTCAAAAAAAGTAGATGATTTTAGCGGTGCAAATTTTATTTTGGAGTAGTTTAGTTGCTCTATTTTATACCTATATCGGGTATCCGCTACTCGTCTATTTAGTTAGTTCATTACGTCCACTCAAGGTTAAGCGCAGCAATATTGAACCAACAGTAACGGTCATCATCACAGCTTATAATGAAGAAAAAGACATTCGCACCAAACTTGAAAATACCCGCCAAATTGATTATCCAAAGGATAAAATGGATATTTTAGTTGCCTCAGACGGTTCAACTGACAAAACTGATGAAATTGTCAAAGAGTTTGCTAATCAAGGTGTTAAACTTTTTCGCCAGGAAGGACGAGTTGGAAAAACGACCACCCAAAACAATGCAGTTGCACTGGCAACCGGAGAAATTATTCTTTTTTCTGATGCCACAACGATGTATCAGCCAAATGTTTTAACTGAAATGCTGCCGAGCTTTGCTGATGAATCGGTGGGGTGTGTGGCAGGCAAATTGATTTATGTGGATGCCGGAGAAACCAGCATTGGCAAAGGTGCAAAAAGTTACTGGAATTACGAAACTTTTTTAAAGGAAAATGAGAGTCGGGCTTGTTCATTGATTGGTGCATCAGGTTGCCTTTACGCAATTAGACGCGAGGCTTATAAACCGATGTATGCCGAAGCCTGTTCGGATTTTTTGATTGCAACCGTAATGTATGAACAAGGTTTACGGACAGTTTATGAACCAAACGCGATCTGCATCGAAGAAACAAATAATCAATCAAACAAAGAAATGAGGATGCGGGTGCGGATAATTTCGCAAACGATTACAGACCTCTGGCGCAATCGCAAAATGATGAATCCATTCCGAAGCGGTTTTTACGCCATCGAACTTTTTTCACATAAATTATTGCGTTATTCCGTGCCGATTTTTTTGATTTTGACTTTTCTTTCAAATGCTTTTTTAGCATTTAGCTCGGATACCTTCCAATTGTTTTTTCTGCTTCAATTAGGATTTTATGCAATGGCGTTTTTGGCTTGGATCTGTGAAAGAAACGGAGTTGGTTTGGGAATTTTAACCATTCCGCTCTATTTTACTTTGGCAAATTTAGCTTCGCTGATCGGCTTTTATAAGTTCTTAACCGGTGAGAGATATGCCCGTTGGGAACCAATTCGTGAATCTGAAGATGAAGCCAAAATCTACCAACAAACTATCTGAGAAATGACCAAAACCTCAAATAAAAAGACAGAAACTTCAATCCGAATCGGAAGCGAGGTGAATCCCGCGCCAAAGGTCAGCGTGATAATTCCGGCATATAATATTTCAGAATTTATCGCTGAAACTCTGGATTCTGCCTTTATTCAAACTTTTATTAACTTTGAAGTTATTGTCATCAATGATGGTTCACCCGATACTGAGGCTTTTGAAAATGTTTTAGCTCCGTATTTGGAAAAGATTGTGTATCTGAAACAGCCGAATATTGGAGCCGGACCAGCGCGAAATTTTGGGATCGAAACGGCACGCGGAGAATTGATCGCTTTTTTAGATGGCGATGATATTTGGTATCCTGAGTTTTTAGAATCACAGGTTAAGTTCTTAGAAGAGAACGGCTATGATTTAGTTTATCCTGATGCTCTGCTTTTTGGCGGTTCGGCGTTTGACGGTAAAAATTATATGCTGGACGCGCCTTCTGAGGGCGAAGCGAATTTTGAAAGTTTGTTGGATATGCGTTGTAACGTCATAACTTCCGGGGTTGTGACGCGAAAGAAAAATGTGATGGAAGCCGGAATGTTTGAAACCGAAAAAGTTCGTGCACACGATTTTGTTTTATGGCTCCGGATGGTCAAAAACGGTGCAAAAGTCGGTTATCAACGCAGAATTTTACTTAAATATCGGGTTCGGCTCGATAGTTTATCAGGGAATTCGATTCAACGTGTTCAGCGTGAGATAGATGTTTTTGAACGGATAAAAAGGTTGATCCTACTAACTGATTTTGAGCAAGAAATCGTGGCAAATCAGCTAACCCGGTTAAATGCAGAAATTGAAATCGAAAAAGGGAAATCACTGTTATTGCAGGAAAATTTTGCAGCGGCACGTGAAGCTTTTGAAAAAGGAAATCAATATCGTCAATCAAATAAATTGCGGTTGATTATTTTATTTTTACGGTTTACTCCAAAATTATTATTAAAATATTACAAATCTCAACGGGCGGACGAAATTGCTTTTATCCCCCAATGATTTGAGTTAAGGAATTCTTGGAAGCAAGAGAAATATGGAAGTTGTTCATTCGGAAAAAACAGTAGTAGTCTCAATCGTCACCTGGAATAGTGCCGAAGAAATATCGGATTGTCTGAACTCACTCAAAACGTTACCCTTAACGTGGCAAGTTTGGGTGGTTGATAATAATTCTTCCGATAATACTGTTGACATCATTAAACGTGATTTTCCAAATGTCCAATTAATTGCCAATAAAGAAAATGTCGGTTTTGCGGCGGCTAATAACCAAGTCATTAAAGCGACTAAAACCGATTACGTCTTGTTGCTCAATCCCGATACAATTTCGGAACCATCCGAATTGGTCAGACTTTTAGAAAAAATCGAAGGTAATCCAAAAATCGGAGTGATCGGCTCAAAACTCCACGATGGGAACGGAAACGTCCAGGTTATCTGCGAACATTTTCCTTATCCTGGACTTAACTTTATCAACGGAATGGGGTTGTATCGCTTTTTTTCAAAAGAATGGCGCAGCCAAAATTTGTTAGGTGAGTTTTTCGATTACGAAAGCGAAAGTCAGGTTCAGTGGTTTGTCGGTGCGTGTATGTTGGCGCGGCGCGAGGCGATCGAAAAAGCCGGACTTGTGCCTGAAGATTATTTTATGTTTGCCGAAGCAATGCACTGGTGTTATTTGATGTGGCAAAACGGATATGAAGTCTGGTATACCGGTGATGTCGAAATAATCCATAAAAAAAATCGAAGTGCCGGCAAATTACCTTCCATCTGGCGAGTCGAAAAAAGCACCCTCTGCAAATATGTCTTTTGTTATGGACAATTTGGTTGGCTCAAAACCAAATTTATTGTAGTGACCGATATTTTATCCTGCACTCTGGGAATCTGGCGTCTGATGTTTAGAAAACCTGAGCCATTAGAAAGTAAATCCTGGAAATTGAGTCGGGAAATTATGTGGAAAGCACTCATGATGGGAAGAGAAAAAACAACCCTCAAACAACAGGAAATGATATTTTCTGCTATTCTTAGTTTTATATCTGCCATAATGGTTTTATAGAACTGATTTGCCCTCCGACCCTCAATCCAATTGTCAAACTAAATTTTTATGAAATTAAGTGTTGTCATTCCAACTTATAATCGGGAAAAACTGCTGGTTCAAACCTTGCAGAGTCTTGGCAATGCTCAAATTCCTCCTGATCTGATAGTTGAAATAATGGTGGTCAATAACAATTCCACCGATGGCACCGAAAAAGTTATAAAAGAATTTAAAACCAAAATAAAAAATGTTGACGTGATTGCCTTAAAAGAGGAAAAACAGGGACGTTCTGCCGCAGTTAATACCGGAATCCGTCACGCTAAAGGTGATCTGGTAGCAATGATTGATGATGATATTCAGGTAAATTCTGATTGGTTTGTAGAGGTTGCAAAAGTTTTTGGGGAACGATGGGATAAAGTTGATTTTATTGGCGGAAAGGTTTTACCGATTTGGGAAATTGAGCCGCCAAAATGGGTTCTGGAAATTAAAGATGTCGGAATCTGTTGGCGTGATTATGGGGAAGAAGAATGGGAGTATTCCACCAAAACGCCAATCGTTACCGGCGGACACGCAGTTTTTAAGCGGGAAATTTTTGACGAAATCGGTTTTTATTCTGAAGAATTGGGAGTTAAGAAGAAAAATCTCATCAGTTGTGAAGATGATGTGATGTTTGAAAAACTTCTCAAGGCAGAAAAACGTGGGATTTATTCACCAAAATTAGTTGTAAATCACTATGTTCCGGCACATCGTTTGAATAAAAGTTATTTTCGTCAATGGAATTTTGGGGCAGGAATTTCCTGGGATCTGGTGGATCAGCATCATCAGCCTTTTACCGGCGCCAGAATTTGGAAAGTTCCCAGATATATGTATCGAAATGCCATTGTTGGAGTTTGGGAAAAATTAAAATCGATTATTCGCCGCGACGAAATTGATTCATTAAAATCTGAAAAAGATATTTTACTTCTCTTTGGTTTTTTCTATTCGCGAAATATTGTCAATTCAAAACTTGATAATCCACTCAAAAAAATCGTCAGTCGCCGCATCCAAATAGCAGAAAGGTAATGAGTTCAGAAGAAACACAAGTAAAATCACCGTCATTGACATCGCAAGGTGCGTGGCTTTTGTTCGCCAAAGTCATCGGCTTTGGGTTGAGCTTTGCCCTACCGTTGATTACGGTAAGAACTCTCAGCAAAGGTGAAATTGGAACTTATCAACAGGTGTTTTTGGTTATTGTCTTTTTAAGCGGGATTTTGCCTTTTGGGGTTAGTATGAGTGCTTTTTACTACCTCGCTCGTGAAAAGACACTTAAACGATTTTATATTTTCAATATTCTGCTCTTCAATTTTGTAATGGGCGGGCTGGCTTGTGCCTTTCTAAATTTTTATCCGCAGGTTTTGGGTAATGTTTTTAAAAGCGCAGAGATGACGCAGTTTGCCCCGCAAATTGGAGTTGTCATCTGGTTGTGGGTCTTTTCCAGTTTTTTTGAAACGGTGGCAATTGCCAATCAGGAAGCGCGGATTGCGACAATTTTTATTATTTCCGCTCAATTGACCAAAGCAATTTTTATGATTACGGCGGTTTTGGCTTTTGGAACTGTCGAAGCGATGTTGACTGCCGCAAATATTCAGGCAATTCTTGAAACTACGGCATTATTTATTTACTTAAACTCAAGATTCAATGGATTTTGGCATTCGTTCCGTAAGGATTTATTTATTGCCCAACTGCGTTATGCAATTCCATTTGGTTTGATGGGAATTTTGTGGACTTTTCAAGCCGATATTCATAATTGGTTTATTGGTTATCGTTTTTCCGAAGAAGAATTTGCCACGTATCGGGTTGGATGTTTTGAACTTCCTCTGCTTTTTTTGCTTCAGGAATCAATTTCTTCGGTGATGATTCCGCGAATGAGTCAATTGCACAGCGAAGGCAATTATCGGGAAATGATAAATTTAACGGTGCGGGCGATGGAAAAACTGAGTCTTGCATATTTTCCGACATTTGTCTTTTTCTTTATCACCGCCACCACATTTATAACTACTCTTTTTACTCAAAAATTTGCGGATAGCGTGCCGATTTTTATGATCAATATTACGCTATTGCCTTTTGCGGCGTTTATCCTTGACCCGGTGACGCGGGCTTTTTCTTCACTCGGAAAATATATTTTGAAAGTCAGGATTGTTCTCGTAATTTTACTGTTAGCAACACTTTATTATGGGGTTCAGCATTTTGATCTGAGACAAATGGCGATGATTGTAGTAGCAACTGCCTTAATTGACCGTTGCGCTTCGACCATTAAAATTTGGAAAACTGTGGGAGTAAAATGGGAAGATTTATTTTTATTAAAAAATGTTTGGAAAACAGGTTTGGTAACAATTCTTGCCGGAATTCCAACATTTTTCTTTTATCAACAAATTAAACAATTTACTCCGAACTTTAGTCAACAAATTGGAGGTTTTTTGCATCAAATCGCCGTTTCATTTTTCAAAATTCAAAAAGATAGTTTGGTAGAAATGGCAAACGGATTTTTGATCTTAGGACTAACCGGAATAGTTTTTGCCACACTCTATTTGTTAGGCATTTATTTTTTCGGAATTATTCGGGACGAGGAAAAAGAATTTATTCGTTCGAAATTATCCGTGATAGGAAAGATCTTTGGTTGGTCGTCAGCCCCAAAAAAGGAAACTGAAATTTTACTTTAATTATTGCCCCCAAATTTTACAATTATGTCAATTTTCGCCGGTATTTATTGCCGTCAGGAAAACAAAATAATCCCAAATCAAATCTGTGATGAACTCAACAAACTGGTGAGTCGAAATCCAGATGCGGATCGAATTGTTTTCAAAAATGACCGAAATTATCTTGTAAAAGTGGGCTTTGGAGTTTTTGATGAGGTTGGTCATTTCACCGATTCAAAAGGGGGAATTTCTCTTTTGGCTGGTGAACCGCTGCTTGGAAATTCCGATGAGCCGGATCGGAAAGATGATTTAGTCAAAATCCATCAAGGATTGGAAAATTCAAGTTTTGAACCATTAACTAATGCACAAGGCGTATTTTGTTTGGTTAATAGCCAAAAAGACCGACTAACTTTTGTCACTGATAAACTAGGTTTACGACCTATTTATTATTGGTTCAATGAAGAATTTGTGGTTTTTGCGACCGCTTTAAGAATTTTGGAAAATCTGTCGATAA
>DAORIL010000075.1:0-15276 GCA_035438525.1 Pyrinomonadaceae bacterium | reverse complement strand
CTTTACGGGATTGAGCTGGTGATGTATCTTCGCAGAAATTTAGACGAATCTTTAGCAAAAACCGAGGCGGCAATAAATATCATTGAAAACATCCGCACTAAAATTACCAGCACTGAACTGCGGACTTCGTATCTTTCAAACTATCAGCAGCTTTATAAATTTTACATTGATTTGCTGATGCAAATTAATAAACAAAAGCCTGCAAACGGCTTTGATGCCAAAGCCTTGCAAGTTAGTGAACGCGCCCGTGCCCGTGGGTTATTGGATATTTTGAACGAAGCTCGCGCCGACATTCGACAGGGAATTGATCCAGTTTTGCTGGAACGAGAACGTAATTTGCAAAAACAATTAAACGCTAAAGATGCAGAACGAAAACGGGCAGTCACACCGCCGCAAATTGAAAAAGTTGAGCAGGAAATTCGTAAATTGACCGCTGATTTTCAACTTTTACAAGTCGAAATTAAACAAAAAAGTCCGCGCTATTCAGCTCTGACGCAACCGCAGCCAGTCGGATTAAAAGAGATTCAGGGGATGCTCGATGCTGATACGCTTTTGCTCGAATATTCGCTTGGCGAAACTAACAGCTATTTGTGGATCGTCTCAAACAATTCGCTCAAAACATTTATTTTGCCGAAACAGGAAATTATCGAAAATCAAGCGCGGCTTTTTTATGAGTCAGTTAAAAATCCTGATAATGAATTAAAAACTAAGCAAATTGTGGCTGATTTGAGTAAGATTTTACTCGAACCGATTGCCTCTGAATTAGGTAATAAACGCCTTTTAATTGTGGCGGACGGTGCGCTAAGTTACATTCCTTTTGCGGCTTTGACTACGGCTGAAACTCCCTTAATTGTAAATAATGAAATAGTTTATATGCCATCTGCTTCGGCTTTTTCTGCCTTGAGGAACGAAGCAAACGGACGCGCTCCTGCGCCAAAAACGGTAGCAGTTTTAGCTGACCCCGTCTTTGATGCAACCGATACACGGGTGAATTCGTCAATTGCTCAAACTCAAAATTCAACCTTGAAATCCGCGCAAAGAGATGCCGGTTACGATTCATCGCAACCTCTTCCGAGATTACCCAAAACCCGCGCCGAAGCAAATACAATTTTAGAGCTTGCAGCAAATACGGAGAAAAAAATTGCCGTTGATTTTGAAGCCAATCGTGCAACTGTCACCAATTCTGATATGTCAAACTATCGAATTATCCATTTTGCGACCCACGGTTTACTTAATTCGCAACATCCTGAATTTTCGGGAATTGTATTGTCAATGGTCAATGAAAAAGGTCAGCCGCAAGATGGTTTCCTCCTCCTCAACGAAGTTTATAATTTGAAATTTCCGGCAGATTTAGTCGTTTTAAGTGCTTGCCAGACCGCGCTTGGAAAAGAAATCAAAGGGGAAGGGTTAGTTGGGCTGACGCGCGGATTTATGTATGCGGGCGCACAACGAGTTGTAGCTAGTCTGTGGATGGTTGATGATCGGGCGACTGCTGAACTAATGAAAAACTTTTACCAGGGAATGTTGGGAGAAAAAAAATTACGTCCCGCCGCCGCTTTGCGCGAGGCTCAAATTGCAATGTGGAAAAGTAAACGGTTTTCTGCACCGTATTATTGGTCAGCTTTTACTTTGCAAGGAGAGTGGAAGTGATTTTGGATTTTAGATCGGTGGTTTGGGATTTCGGATTACTTTCATTTGAAATTTATTAAAATTATTCCAAGCTATAAACTGTTTATATTCAAGTAGTTAATTTTTTTTCGCAAAATATTTTTATTTTTTCGTCCTTTTTTTGAAATACTTTTAACAATTCGACATTAGGTAGATGTAAGGCAAATAAATAAAGCCGAAAAAACTAAAGAGGAAGAAAAGAAAATGAAAAAAGCAATCATATTAACAACAGTTTTATTCGCAGTTATCTTTATCACATCCCAAAATTCTTTTGCTCAACAAGGTCCGTGTTTGTTAGGCGTTAATTGCCCACCGACCGGCGGCAACACAGCATCATCTACTGCCGATATTTATTTCAACAGCAATGGTTCTTATTATGGAAGGGTAACAGCTTATAACGGTGTATTCTACAAAATTGATACAGCCGGCGGCACTACCATCAAAACCTTTAAAGATTCCTGCAGAGCAAACGACAGCAACGGCGTTGCCGGATATGTTTGCACTTTTGCTCAATTTAACAACAGCGGACAACATATTTATTCGGGTTACGGAGTTTTTTACCAAAACGGAGTTGTTTATTTGAAGTGGACAAATGAAAATGTCGCCGGCATTTGGCGGGAAATTCAAACCGATTGGTTTGCTTTCAGACCTACCAAATAATTACTAACATTAAAGAATTAGCCGGAGCGCAGAGATTAAAGTCTTTGCGCTTTTTTGTTTACGATAAAAACAAAAAAAATAAAAATTTTCCTGAAATACTTTTCAAATTCCGACATTAGCATAATGTAAGGCGGTTAAAGCCGCTAAAAAAGGAAATTGAAATAGGAGAAAAACCATGATTAAACAAACAACATTATTCGCAATTATTTTTTCAATCGTATTTTTTATCGCTACCCAAAATTCTTTCGCCCAATGCGGCGGTTTACTTGGAGTTCAAATGGGTGGAGTTTCAGGACAGCCAAATCCAAATTGTAATACCACAACACCCAATGTTGACCCGGGCAAACGCACTATTCACGTTACCGATTATCGTGCGGCTGAAATTTATCAGGCCAAACAAAACAATCAAAAATACTTAATAACTCTACAAAGTTATTATGAAAACGGTTATTTATGTGAAGAACGTGCCTGGGTTGGCGGCTCAACTTTTGCAGGAGGAACAGATCAAGTTGTAGTCACCGTCGGTGCCACCAAAAAAGTTTGCTACGATCCGCAAAAGCCTACTTATTCTTCGCAAGAAGTAAATAAATTGGAAAGAGATGTTGATAATTTTGTAAATTTAGCCTATCAATGGGAAAAATATGCAGAAAATTGCGCCAACTACATCAACCAATATCGCAATAACCCGCAAGCCGTCGCCTATGGACAAAAAGAATTAGCCAAGGCGCAATATTCGATGACCTATTACAGAAATTCAATTACAAATTATCGCAAAGTCATTGACCAAGTAGCTCCGTAATACTCCAAAATTGATTTAGAAAATAACTACTTGAGGCGGATTCGTTCCGCCTTCTTTATTTTAGAACTCTTCTATTATTTTCCAGGCATTTTCTGTTTTCAGCAATTTACTCATCAAATTAGCGTGAACGGCGTGACCGCTTTTTTCAGCTTTTAATTTGCCTAAGAACGGCATCCCCAAAAGAGCAAAATCACCGATAATATCAAGAATTTTATGGCGCACAAATTCATCTGCAAAGCGTAACGGAGTTTCGTTTAACATTCCATCGGGAGTGAGAACGATCGCATTATCAAGCGAGCCGCCCTGTGCCAGATTAGCTTTGCGAAGCATTTCGATTTCGGTCGTAAATCCAAAAGTCCGAGCCGATGCAATTTCACGTCCAAAAGAGCCGTTAATCATTTGAAAATTATAGGTTTGCTGATTGATAAACGGATGCGGAAAATTAATCAAACATTCAATTTCGCAGCTTTCAGCCGGCTCGATAGACATTTTTCTATCGCCTTGTTCAAATTCGACCTTTTCTAAGACTTTAAAAAATCTGCGAGGCGCATTTTGTTCGATAACCCCTGTTTTTTCAATTAATTCGATAAAATTTTCGCTCGAACCATCCATGATCGGAATTTCCATATTATCCAGCTCGATAAAGCAATTATCCACACCGTAACCACGTAAGGCAGAAAGCAGATGTTCGCAGGTTGATAAAACGACACCTTTTCGCAAAAGCGTGGTCGCATAACTGCAATGCGAAATATATTCAACCGAAGCGGGCAGTTCAAATCCATCTAAATCTGTGCGGATAAAGATGTAACCTGTATTTTCCGGCGCAGGTTTGAGGGTTAAATTGACCTCTACTCCGGTATGCAGTCCGATACCTTTGGTTGAAATTGATTTGGCTAAGGTTGTTTGGTTCATAAAAATAAAAATTTTAATTGCTAATACAAAACCTGTGCCAAGAAATAGGAAAAGCTAAATCATTGGAATAATAAGGGCAATTGCCAAAACTAATCAGCAACGTGCGCGGATTTTGCTACATCCTAACCTGATATTGTGGCAAAAAAACAACAGAGGGTTTTGGCTTTTGTCAGATTTTATTAAATAAGTAAGCCGATTGAACCTTTAAAACCATTGCATAAAAAAATAAATAGTTCTAAGATGATTTCAAATCATTGTTTCAAAATGGAGGTTAAATTTATGAAACTCAATTTCTTAAGGCTTTTAACAGTTGGGATAATTGGGACAGTTTTGTCTGTTTCGATGTTAGCCCAAAACAACCGACAAGTTTCGCCAACATCAAGTTTATATGTAATTTCCGCCAAAGCAGGTGCAGTAAATTATCTTTCAGGTGATGTTTCGATTCAGCCGAAAGGTGCGGCAAAAAAAATCTTTTTGCATAAGGGTGATGAAGTTCAGGTCGGAGATAAGGTTTCAACTGGAGGCGGAGGCAGAGCAGAAATTTTGTTAAATCCAGGTTCTTATATTCGTTTAGCTGAAAATTCGGAGTTTGAATTTGTGACAACCTCTTTAGAAGATGATTTGCAATTAAAATTAAATCGCGGCAGTGCGATCTTTGAAGTTATTGCTGATAAAGAGTTTAAGATTGCAATTAACACTCCGAATTCCAGATTTTATTTAATTTCATCAGGGATTTATCGGATTGATGCTTTGGAAAATGGGGCAGGCAAAATTTCGGTCTGGAAAGGAAAAGCCCAGCTTGGCGATGCCAAAGCTACTACTGTTAAAGGTGGAAAAACAGCAACTTTTGACAATATGCAAGTAGCGATTGCCAAATTTGACCGCGACAACAAAGGTGAATTTGACCTGTGGAGTAAATCCCGTGCCGAGCAAATTGCAAAAATTAATGAAAGATTGGTTCAACGGCAAATGCGACAATCTTTAATGAGTTCATTCAATAATACCTGGGATGCTTCAAATGGATATGGTCTTTGGGTGCGTGATCCCTTTAGCCAAAGTTTTTGCTTTTTGCCGTTTGGTTACGGTTGGCGTTCTCCCTATGGATTTGGTTATAACCAAAGCATTTGGAACTACAATCCACCGCCGCAGGTGACAAATACGATTTACCAAAACCCGATTAATCCCCAACCTCCGACGTATTCGCCGCCGACAAATAATCCGCCGTCTATAGGTGGTGGCGTAAATAATGGGGGCGGAAGTTTGCCAAATACTCCGATATCAACACCAAGCACAAGGGACAATTACCCTCCTCGAGAAAGACCAAATATTGTTGATAGGAAAGCGAATCCAATTGATAACTAAAATCGAAAGCGGGATAAAAAGTCCCGCTTTTTTACTTGAAAAGTTGAAGAATAACAGTTCCTACGTGTGGCTGCTCAGGCGAAAGTTGTTTTAAATAAGGTTCTGCAATCAAAAAGATGGACTGAATTCCATTAAACATTGTGTGGAGAATTATACACGGCCAAAGATTTTTAGATTTGACTCTGACCAAGGTTAAAACCAAACTGAGCAGACAAATCATTATAATCGTTGAATAGCTCGGATAATATTGCGGAACGTGAACCAGTGCAAATAAAAGAGTTACCAGAATTACTCCATTGGCGACTCCGAGCGAGCGTTGAAAAGCAGAATACATAATTCCACGATAAATTACTTCTTCAACCAGAGGCGCGGTAAATGTTGCCATAAATGCTACAAAATAAACGCTTGTTCTCGAACTTCGCAAAATCTTTAATAAATCATTATCTTTTTCGGGGATAAAGTTCGATAAAATTGCGGCGATAATAAAGACCCCAATTACAATCCCCACTAAATAAAGGATATTAAAACCACCCCATTTCCAACCCAACATTTCGCGGAAAGAGTATTTTTTACCTTGAGTTACAACTAACCAGGCAAACAAAATAGTCAAAAGATGTGCCGGAATTACACAAATAATATTGACTAAAATTGCATTTGGATCATTTTGGATAGATTCGGATAATTTGTTGCTGTCAGTCAGATCAGCACCTTTAGTCATGACATACACAATAATCCCGATGGTTGGAATGACAAGGATAAAAAGGATACTTACCACCCACATCAGAAAAGCCATTAAGCTATTCCATGGCGGATTATTTGGGGTAAATTTCGGTGATTCAGTCGGCAAATTTTCCAATTGAATTTGTAATGGTTTGTTATAATCTTGAATTTCTTGATTTTCCACGTTTGAAAGTTTATCTGAATTAGAATTTAGTTCCAAGTTATTACGCTGTTAGCTTGAAGTTTGTTTCTAAAAGAGATAACCTAAAATCCCGTGAGTCAATCGGGAAATAATCCAACACAATTTGTTACTGCCATCATTCCGGCGCGCTATGCTTCAATTCGTCTGGAAGGGAAATTGCTTTTGCTGTTGAATAATAAACCTCTGATTCTACATACTTTAGAGCAAACACAAAAGGCTGAAAATATTGATCGGGTAATCGTTGCAACTGATGATGAGCGAATTTTGAAAGTTGTTCTGGCGAACGGATATGAAGCGGTTTTGACCGATTCAACTCATCAATCGGGAAGTGACCGAATTGCTGAAGTTGCCCAAAATTTGCCGGAAAATTCAATTATCGTCAATGTTCAGGGCGATGAGCCGATGATCCCGTCTGACACGATTGAAAAAGCGGTCGAAGTTTTGCTTAATGATGAAAGTATCGTTATGTCAACAACTTGTGAAAAGATTGAAAATTATCAAGATGTTCTTTCGCCTGATGTGGTCAAAGTTGTGACAGATGAAAATGGTTTTGCGCTCTATTTTTCACGTTCACCGATTCCTTTTCCCCGCGATGTGGTTAAAAAATACGGAACGTTGGAAAATGCTTTGCAAAATGAACCGAGTTTGATTTCAACTTTTCGCAAACATACAGGTTTGTATGTTTATCGGCGCGAATTTTTGTTGAAATATACTCAAATGCTGCAATCAGATTTGGAAAAAAACGAAATGCTCGAACAGCTTCGCGTCTTAGAAAATGGATACAAAATTAAAGTTGTCGACGTTGCAGCAAGTTCGATTGGAGTTGATACGCCGGAAGATTTTGAACGAGTTCGAAAGTTAATTGAGGAAAGGTCAAAATAAATGAAAAAACTGCTAAGTATAGTCTTGCTAATAATTTGCTCAGTAAATTTATGGGCAAATGTTGCTGCTCCATCACAAGGCGGAAATATTTTGACCGAACCGAACGGCATTAAAACAATTGACATCACAAATGAAAATTTAACAATTGATTTTACTCAACTTGGTGATGAAAATCTGCCTTTGAATGAGCGGTATATTGAGGTCGAAGCGATTTATGAAGTAAATAATCCCGCAGATATTCCAAAACTTGAGCTGATTTTTGTGATTTTATCGGAGGCAAAAGGTTTCCAATTCTTTTTGGATGACAAAGAGATTTCAGCCGTTCCATTTGATAATAAAAACTTTGCTGACCGAAACACCTGGAAAACACCGACTGATACGCCGTTTGAAGATAGAAAAATAATGTATAACCCATCCAACGGGAATCTCAAATCGGCAAAATTTACTCTCAATTTAGCCAAAGGAAAGCATTTTCTCAAGGCAAAATACCGAGCAGTTTCAACAATTTATAGAAATATCGGTTTGATGAAAGGCTGGCAGTTTGCTTATTCGTTGGCACCAGCCCGCGACTGGAAAAGTTTTGGTGGACTGAACTTAAACATCAAAGTCCCAACAGATTGGAAGTTTTTTGCAAATATCAAACTTGAACGAAACGGCGACAATTTAACTGGAAAATTTACCGAAATTCCGGCAGATTTTTTGGCCGTAACCACCCAGGCTCCGATTCCGGCAAATTACACCAGCACTGCGGATCTATATTTTTTAATCTTGCTTGTCTGCTTATTTGGTTTTCCATTTTTGCTGATAATAATAGCAGTTTGGAAAGGCTATAAGTGGAAATATGCCTGGGCTTACGGTTTTTTATTTGGAATTTTATGGGCAGGATTAGTTGCTTTGAGCGGCTATTTTAATCAATTTGGAGCGGTAGAACTGATTCCCAAAAGTCAATATACAAGCTACGGCTATGGCGAAGGCTTTGCCGTTTTGTTTTTGATAATTTTAGTTCCGATAGTTTTAGTGATCGGGATTTTATTGTGGATTGGAACAGTTTTGGTGGCTGGAAAAATTTTCAAAAAGGCTTAAAAACATTATGCAAGATTGGATTGGCTTAGCATTTTTTGTGTTTTTAATAGTAGGCATTGTCATTGGTCTGAAATTGCTTGGCAATCAACCAAAACGCACGGAACAGGAATTTGAAAATCGGGTATCGGATGGCACAGGATTGATGAGCGCGGGTGTAAATGCGTTGAATGAAGCGTTAAATCCAAATGAAGCAAAGGCGAAAGAAGTGATTACTCAGGTAAAAGAAGGGCGTTTTAATAAAAAGAAACGTGAAGGAAAGGGGAATGGAGAGTTATGAAGTGGTTAAAAAATATAATTTTCGCGCCTATAGTTTGCATTACTCTTTTCTCTACAATTAATTTTTCACAAGAAGCAAATGATAAAAGTAAATGGATTATTTTTTCGCCACCAAACAAAAGTTTTTCCATCAAATTGCCGAAATTACCGATGCAAGAAACGAAACTTGCTTCGGCAAATAAAGATGATTCAGAACTTGCGTTGTTTAAATGTTCAAAGTCGATAAAGTATTACCGTTTGCCTGTGGCTGAAAAGCCTAGCGAAAATCTTTTTGTTTTGAGAGAAATAGATATTTCGGGATGTTCGCGTAAAGAAAGTGATTTTGAGAAAGAAATACGCGCATTCTTGAAATATGAAACTGGAAAAGAACCCGAATATTTGCGAATGATTAAAGTAAATGAAATGTTTGGATTCTCGGTTTTGATTGATAGTGGCGAGTTTTACACAAAAGATTCACCAATAAAAAACGAACTTTTAGCTGTAAATGCAGGAAAGCGAATTTATATTGCGACTAATTATCGGAAATATCCAATCTATGATAGGGAAGAACTTTTTAGAAGTTTTGAGCCAAAATTTGAAAAAAATAATTTGATTATTAAAGAAACTATTCCAATAAACAAAGATAAATGGATAAATTATGTTTCATCAAATAACAGTTTTTCTATGGAGTTGCCAAAAGTTCCAACATTTGAATCGGTAGTTGTGAAAGGTGAAGAATTGAGTATTTTCCAATTCTTCAGGTGCAACAAGTCTGGAAATAATTATTCATTGTCATCACTTAGCATTTCGGAAATTGATGTTTCCAAATGCAAACGCAAGGACAGTGAATTCGATAAAGAAGCTAACACTTTAATACTACTTTTCGGCGGGGACAATAAACTTTTTTTGAGCAATAAAAAATTGAAAATAGGAGGCTTAAACGCCCGTGAAGCTATTTTCAAAGTTGGCTCTCAAACTTATGTCAGAATGCTTATTGTAGATGCGAAAAGTCGTATCTTTGTAATGGTTTATGATAGATTGAAAGGCTATTTAAGTGAAGAAGAACGATTGTTCCGCACTTTCAAACCGATAAAAAGCAGAGGTTAAAGAAGTGCATTTCAGTAAAAAGAAAGAGAATAAAAAAGAAAACGGCGAGGAAGAATAATCCACTAAGTAACACAAAGAACACACGAAGAAAAAAAATACCCTTCGTGTAACCTTTGTGAAACTTCGTGGATGAAAAAAAGATTATGACAAAATATATATTCGTAACAGGCGGCGTGGTCTCAAGTTTAGGAAAAGGTTTGGCAGCGAGTTCAATCGGCTGTCTTTTGGAAGCGCGGGGAATGAAAGTTCAAATGATGAAGCTCGACCCGTATATCAACGTTGACCCAGGTTTGATGTCTCCATTTCAACACGGCGAAGTTTTTGTAACCGATGACGGTGCGGAAACCGATTTGGATTTAGGGCATTACGAGCGTTTTACTAATGCTAAACTCACTAAAGCCAATAATTGGACGAGCGGACGAATTTATCAGTCAGTTATTGAAAAAGAACGTCGTGGTGATTATCTCGGCAAAACGATTCAAGTCATTCCGCACATCACGGACGAAATCAAAAATGCGGTCAAAGCCGTAACTGAAAAAGATAATCCTGATGTTTTGATCGTTGAAATCGGCGGAACGGTTGGCGACATCGAATCTTTGCCGTTTATGGAATCAATCCGTCAGCTTGGTAATGAAGTCGGGCGCGGAAATGCGATTTATGTTCACGTTACGCTTGTTCCGTATATCGCCGCTGCTGGGGAGCTTAAAACCAAACCTACTCAGCACAGCGTTCGCGAGCTACGCGAAATCGGTATTTCTGCTGATATTTTACTCTGCCGTTCCGAAAAACCTTTGTCATTAGATCTGCGCCGAAAAATTGCCGGATTTTGTAATGTGCAGGAAAATGCGGTCATTGCGGCTCTGGATGTTCCGACGATTTATCAGGTTCCGCTCGAATTTCACGAACAAGGCTTAGATGATTTAATTATCAGCAGTTTACAGCTGGCTGAAAAATTCCCAAGTGCCGATTTAAAGCGTTGGCGCGAATTGGTTTCGACCATCAAAGAGCCATCTGACGGCAAAGTGAAAATTGCGATTGTTGGAAAATATGTCGAACTCGAAGACAGCTACAAATCCTTGCGCGAAGCTCTGACACACGCAGGCGTAGCCAACAATTTACAAGTCAAAGTCCAATGGATTGAATCCGAAAATCTGATGCAAGACGATTACGAATCGCAATTGCAGGATTATGATGCGATTTTAGTTCCAGGCGGATTCGGCAAACGCGGCGTTTCGGGAATGCTTCGTGCCATCAAATACGCACGTAAATCAGGCACGCCGTATTTCGGGATTTGTCTCGGAATGCAAACTGCTTGCATCGAGTTTGCGCGAAATGTTTGTGATTTGAAAGAAGCCGATTCAACCGAATTCAATGCTGAAACCGAATTCCCAATCATTTTTAAATTGCGCGATTTGGTCAATGTCGAAGAAATGGGCGGCACAATGCGTCTGGGCGCGTGGGATTGCTCGTTGAAAGATGGAAGTCTAGTCCGCGAAGTTTATCACGGGGCGGAAATTATCAGTGAACGCCATCGCCATCGCTACGAATTTAATCCGGCTTTCCGTCAAAAATTAGAGCAAAACGGTTTGGTTTTCAGCGGAGTTTCGCCTGATGGAAAATTTGTCGAAATGATTGAATTACCGAGAGAATCTCATCCATATTTTGTCGGTTGCCAATTCCATCCCGAATATAAATCGAAACCTTTGAACGCGCATCCCCTGTTCGTTGCATTTGTTAAGGCTGCCCACGCCAATCGTTTAGGCAGCGAAAATTTGAAACACGATGTTACCAGCGATAAGCCGATTCAAAGTGAGCCGATAGATTTTGACGATAGAATTGAGATTTAAATTATATGAGACTGAGTGACAACTTTGTTATTTTAGTTGTGATAATTTCGATTTTTTTGATGTCAGCTCCCATGCTTATTCATTTTTATCTTTTCGACCGATTGTTGAAATTTGAATACAAAAATTTTAAAGACCAATGGTTAAAAGACGGTTCACCAAATGGTTATTTTTGGACTTCTCCAAATTCTACATTTTGGAATTCCACTTTTCGGCGAACTGATTTTATCTGCGAAAAATGGATTTTTGATAAACCAAAGTGGATTTTTGAAAGTGCTAAAGCAACAGATTATTACAATTCTATCAGAGTTTCTTGGATAACTATGTATGTGTCATTTGTAATTGGTATGACTTTAATTTTTGTAGTTGTATTTGGGACAAGATGATTGTTAATGAAATTCTGAAAATAACTAATCGTTAAGCCTATAATTACCAAAGATATGCGCGTAATTTTATTAACTCACGGCGGGGCAGAATTGGTTTTAGAGGAACTTAGCAAACTCAAAAATATTGAGATTGTCGGAGTTTTTATCGAAACTGCGACTACACCAAACCGACCTTTCAAAGAAAAAATTAAACGCTCAATTCGCTACGACGGCTATTTTGAAACGGCGAAAAAACTTTTTGCCAAAGTTTTGAGAACCAAAACAACTGGCGAGGAAGAGGAAAAAATAGTAGCTTCATCACGAGAATTGACCGAATCAACGGCGCGAAAATTGGGGATTGAGGTTTTTAATCTTGAAAATTATCATCATGAAAACGCGCTTGGGTTAATGCGAAATGCCAATGCTGATTTAGGAATCATTTACGGCACAAACATTATTAAAGAGAGTGTTTTCTCAATTCCAAAATTCGGTTCGATCAATCTCCATCAAGGTTTAGCCCCATTTTATCGGGGCGGTCCGCCTGTTTTTTGGGAACTTTTTAACGATGAAAAAGAAGTCGGGTTAACCGTGCATTTTGTTGCAGCCAAAGTAGATACAGGCGACATTATTTTGCAGAAAACTGTTCCGTTGGAATATGATTTTTCGTTTGGCGATGATTTTGAATCTTTTCTGGAAAAATATAAAGAAGGTTTGCGCTACGATTGTGCAAAAATGGTTGCCGAAGCCGTTGATTTGATTGTAAAAGGCAATTTTCCGCGAATTAAACAGGATACGACTTTAGGAAAACGCTATCGTTTGCCGATAAAAAAAGAAAAAGACGAGATGAGAAAACGGTTACAGCAACGGCAAAAAAATGCTTAAACAAAATCTCCTAAATTTAATGGTCAAAACCAATGCTTTTGCGCCGTTTCGCTTTCTGAATCGTTCAAAAGTTCCAATTTTGATGTATCACCGATTTAGCCGTGACGATAATTTTAATGCGACTTCTGTCGAAACTTTGACCAAACATTTAGAGTATTTGACCAAATATTACCAAATAATTCCGCTTTCTGATTTAAGCGAAAAAATAAAAAATAACGAACCCGTTGCGCCAAATTCAGCGGTAATCACAATCGATGACGGTTATGATGATGCATTTGAAATTGCGTATCCGCTCTTCAAAAAATTCAATGCGCCAGCCACGCTTTTTGTGGTGACGGATTTTTTAGATGGAAAAATTTGGATTTGGACGGACAAAGCACGCTATTTGCTTTTTAATACAAAACTGACAGAGTTTACTTTTGAAATCGGTGCAAAAACGTTTGAAATTAAATTAACTGATAAAAATTCTCGGCTAAATTTTGCCACCAAAATTAATTCCGAACTGAAAAAGCTTTCCAATGCTGAACGTGATGAGAAAATCAATGAATTAACCGAAATTGCCCAAGTTGAATTGTCTGAATTACCGCCAAAAGAATTTTCGCCGATTAGTTGGGATCAAGCGCGGGAAATGGATAAAAACGGCGTGGCAATTGAATCTCATACTGTGACACATCCGATTTTGACCAATATCAGCGAAGCGGATTTATCGTTTGAATTAACTAAATCACGCGAAGTTTTACAAGAAAAACTAAACCGCGAAGTTAAAATCTTTTGTTATCCAAACGGAAATGTTGCCTCACGCGAAAGTCAAGCCGTTTCCCAAGCCAATTACGATTGCGCCGTCACCACCGAAATTCGTTTATCAACTGCGACAGATAATTTATTTTTATTGCCGAGAATTGATGCTGAACCTGATATGACACGATTTATTCAGGCTACCAGCGGATTTGATAATCTGAAAACCATTTTTTAAGTTTCTTACCAAATAAGCTAAAATATTTTGTAAATAGCTAATCGTAAATAGTTAATTAAGGGTGTCTAGGAACAAACCATTAACCGTTAACCGTTAACCATTAACCATTAACCATTAAAATGAGTAAATCTTTTCAAGTAGAAAATGTAACTTTTGGGGATGGAAATCTGTCCTTTATTTTAGGTCCGTGTGTGGTCGAATCTTACGAACACGCGTATAAAATGGCGAGTTCGATCAAAGCGATTTGCGAACGAGTCGGCGTAGATTTTGTTTATAAATCTTCGTTTGATAAAGCGAATCGCAGTTCGGCGGAAAGTTTTCGCGGCGGCGGAATGGATTTTGGTTTAGAAATTTTGGCGCAGATCAAAAAAGAATTGAATCTGCCGATAATTACTGATGTTCACGAACCTTACCAAGCAGAAAAAGCCGCCGAAGTTGCCGATATGCTGCAAATTCCTGCGTTTCTTTGCCGCCAAACCGATTTATTGGTTGCCTCTGCCAAAACGGGAAAAGCCGTTAATGTCAAAAAAGGTCAATTTCTTGCGCCCTGGGATGCAAAAAATATTGTCGAAAAATTAAATAGTGCAGGTTGCGAAAAAGTTTTATTGACCGAACGCGGCGCAAGTTTTGGTTACAATAATTTAGTAGTGGATTTCAAAAGTTTTCCGATTATGCGCGAATTTGGCGTTCCGGTCGTTTTTGATGTGACACATTCTTTGCAATTACCGGGCGGACTCGGCAAGGCAACAGACGGGCTTGGAAAATATATCGAAAGTTTTGCTCGCGCAGGTGTGGCGTGCGGAGTTGATGCGGTGTTTATGGAAGTTCATGATAATCCGTCAATTGCTCCGTCAGATGGACCTAATCAATTGCCTTTAGAAAAATTAGAAGGTTTGTTGACGAAATTGAAAGCAATTCACGAATTAGTAAAAAATTAAACGAAAAAAAAGCCGACTTCACAAAAATGGAAGTCGGCTTAACTTTATAATCTCAAAATATTTATCGGGAGAAAATATCTTTATTTGAATTTATGACCCAAGGATTTCCGTTACGGTCAACCGATATTACCTCAGCTTCTCCGTCAACTTTAGTCCAATTATTGTTTTCCCATTTAAAAATGCTGTAACCATTGGTTTGGCGGTCAGTTCCGGTAATCCAAACCGAATTATTTGCGCCAATTCCAATATCGGTCGCTAACCCCGGCATTTGTTGCCAACGGTTATTCTTTCTTTGAAAAATATTTCCGCTTGAATTAACTATCCACGGATTACCATTTTTATCAACAGCGATCCGAACTCCTGCGCCATCAACCCGTGACCAATTATTGTTTTTCCATTGATAAATACTATAACCACCATTTTGCGAATCAGTTCCTGTAATCCAAACCGAATTATTTGCACCAATGCCAATGTCTGTCGCGGTTCCCGGCATTTGTTGCCAAGAATTGTTTTTTCGTTGAAAAATAGAACCGCTTAAATTTACAACCCAGGGATTCCCATTCCGGTCAACGGCAATTCGGACAGCTTCTCCATCAACCTGTGACCAATTATTATTTCTCCATT
>DAORIL010000074.1:0-15479 GCA_035438525.1 Pyrinomonadaceae bacterium | reverse complement strand
CACAATCTTTTACAGATTAAGCATCACAGCTATTTACGCGACTTCACGTCGCACTGCCGAATTTGTAATATTCTCTGCCAGATAATTTTAGATTGGCTCTCACTTCGAATCTGTCCAGTAATTTATGCCAGAATTCACTGCCCGTTTTAGTATCCAGTCCACCGGCTTCTCCTAAAATCACTCCGAACCGACCGCCTTTTCGGAGTCTTTCCAGGGCTGACTCGACGTGTCGGAAGCCGTATTTGCTGGAATTTTTGGTGCGTCCGCCGTTGGCTGAAAATGGGGGATTCATCATGACGCAATCAATCTGAGTTTCAGGTGAAAGGTAGTCGTGGATATTTTCAGCGTTATAAGCAGTGGGTTCAAAGCCAAGAGTTGTGAGCAGTGTTCGCCTGCGCGGGTCAATTTCGTTAGTTAAAGTTCGAGATCCGATTCCCCGGCTCCAAACTGCTAAATTTCCCGTTCCGGCGGAAGGTTCAAGAATTGTTTTCTGCTTTGTTAAATTCAAGAGATAAGTTAATAAAAAAGCAATTGTCGGTGGAGTTGAAAATTGCTGCCATTTTATCTGTTCGGTGCTTCGCCAGGTTTGCGTCGGGAGCCTCATTAAAAGTGGTTCTAATAAATCCCGGACAGTTTCTTGGCAATTGTCGCTGAAAAGTGCAAATCTGGCGTATTTAGTTAGTATCAGGAAATTTACGGCAGCTTCGACGATTTCGTGGCAAAGATGCGGATCACTGTTCAGACTGAATAATTGGATTTCCGGCTGACAGATCTCAATCAGTTCTCTGTTAGTCAGAGATTTTTGATCAATATCTATTTTCTCAATTAATTTTTCGTAACAAACTTTATAATCAGGCATTTATTTTCGGCTTTTGGCACCCTTAATAATTTTGACTTTTTTTGTGCTTTATTAACCGCTTTTTTAATTCCTTGGACTGAAAATCGCTTGGTGGTGTTTTAGTCGTCAAAAATGGGGAATGTCAATTTGAAGGGAATTTTTTAACCAGACTTTGAATAATTCAACGCTTGTGTATCCCAACCCTTGAACTGTTACAATGTTTGACCGTCGATCATTTCAAAGGTTTTGCATTCAGAATGCTAACAGGTTTAACAGGTAACCAGTTTGAACGCTCGAATGTCTAAAGTTATTACCGTCCAAATATTAAATGTTCAGACGTTTTGACATTTAAAGCGTCAAAAGGTTAAAATGTTTAACATTATAAAGGCTAAACATTTTAAGGTTTAAGATGTCTAACTTGAGAAAAATTAAAAAGTTAAAACTTTTAACGGTTTAACAGTATTTTTTAAATTATTGTTCAATATTTATCGCAAAATGTGCGTGAATTATTATAACACAAATGATGAAAAAATCAGAAGAAAAATTCCAAGAAATCGAAAATGAAATCAAGGCTGACAAACGGGCATTTCCAGGTCTCGGAACAAGAAGAATCGAAATCGGAAATTATAAGGGAGGCACCGGAAAATCGACAGTCGCCGTCCATCTGGCATATGGTTTAGCACAGCGTGGACGAAAAGTACTCCTCATTGACACGGATCCGCAGGGAAATGCCACAGCGATGCTTGGGCAAATGCCATTTTATAGTTTAGCGGATTTGATGGAAGGCAGGGAATTCGACGATGTTGTCACTCGGGCTCGACCAAACCTCCATCTGATCGGCGCCAATGCAGGTTTAAGTCAGACCGAAAATAAAATGGTTTCAATGCCTTATGGCGGCGAAGAAATTTTAGAAGACCTGCTGCTTGAAATCGAAAAGAGCTATGACTATGTATTAATCGATACAAAACCCTCAAAGGGTTTACTAAACGATAACTCCAAGTTTTATGTCAACGAGTTATGCGTCGCCTATGAATTAAAACCGATGACTCTCGAAGGCTTGAAAGATTACATCAATGATTTTGAGACGATAAGAAAGAAATTACTTAAACGATACCAGCAATCAAAGTTAAAGGTTAAATATATTTTACCAACGTTTTATAAGAACACCCTCAGCGCTGAGAAATCATTGGATAAATTAAATGATTACGTCAAAAATGTCCTGAAAAAGAAGGGAATTGACGAGTATCACGAGCTGAGGATTCTGGAGGCTATTCCGGAAAGAACTATTGTCTCGGAGTTGCCGGAATATGGTCTAACCGTTTGGGAATACGATCCGAAATCGCCTGCAGCAGAGGCTTTAAATAAATTTGTGGAGGAGGTAATTAAAGATGAGCCGAAAAAACGTCAGCCCAAGTAAATTATTCCAGCAGCTACAACGCGGAGAAACGACAAATTTCGCTGAGGATGCTCCCAAACAAAAAATTGAGGAAACACCGGTGGCGACAGTCTCAGACACCATTGTTGATAAGAACGAACAAGTTGATGTTCAAAAAACGGCTATTCGGAGCAACTCGGATGTAATCAAAGAAAATATTGAGAATACAGAAGTTAAGTTGCCGAATAGGAAAACGGAAAAGCTTTCGGGAAAAGCAAAAGGAAATGAAAGATATAAATTAACGGTTTATTTCGAAGACGATGAGCTGGATAAGTTCGAGGATGCATTTCTTGAGATTCAAAAAGAATTAAGAAAGCGTTCACGGTATAAATTAGTTGAATATAAATTTATAAAAATAGCTACAATGTTAGCCATCGAACAGGGACTTAAAAACAAAGATAAATTTATTAAGCAAATTTTAGAGAAGATTACCGAAGGCTAGCTGCCAGACGTTGGAAATCACAAAAAAGGTTTCATGAATCCGAATGTTTGAATTTTACTCTCATTTAACGCTAGCAATTAATAAATCCGGAATGGTTTGAGTAAGATCATCCCGACATTTTTGGCTGAGAGAATTAAACCACTCAGCCGGAGTTTGCTGAATTATCGTGGCGTTTTGTAGGAGTGCTTCGTCAATCCCTTTGAATGCTGTATCCCAGGATAAAATTTTAATTTGATTACGACGACAAATCTTTTTAGTTAAGACAATTAAATTAATGAGCCGGACCATTGCCAGGGCAACAAAATGATTTACATAAAAATCAGTATCAAAAGCAATGAAAATTTGCCGGGATCGAATTGCCGCTACCAACGAGTCGTGCGAACAGGCAATACCGGCACTGGCAATCACATTACAATCCCAAAAAAAGGATTTTGAAGTCTCGGCTTTTAGTGCTCCCTCGGTAATTAGAATAGGTTTCCCGGCGTTCGAGCCGTCATATGAAGCAAAATGTATTGGTGAACCACTCGTGAGACCTGCATGTTTTGCCGGAGTTGATAACCACACATACCGAATCCCGTTTAATATTACGTCCGGCTTCATAAAACGAATCTGGCAAGCCTGGATAAAACCATCCATCGAAAGATAAGGAATCAGCATCATTGAGCATTCATAATCCTTATCGGACCAAAGTTGAATCCTGCCAGCGCGGTCAAGCCAAAACCCCGGTAAACCTGCAATGCTCGATTTTTGACATCTTACAAAATCGGGGAATTTCCGATTAATTAAACTTCTGATTTGTTTAGCGACATATGTTCGTTCGGCGCGGGTTCGAGGAAGGCTTCCATAATTTTCTAAGTCGAATATCTTTCGTGCGCGCAATCCATTCGGTCCATCGACAATTTCCCTATCAGCTCTAGCCGGCGCGAGTTCAATCAACTTTCGGTAAGCGAAATCCCTGATCTCAAGCGGCGCCAGCTTCACCTTTATTGGTGGGGGTCGGTGAGGGGCGCGCATAGAATCTGAGGGAAAGAGTGATTTTTCGTGATAAAACACTCCCCAGCCGGTGCGGCTCACGCGGTCTGCACCATCACAAATTCGCGCACAGAACGAAATTCTGCCATCCGGTGTAAAGCTGCACCAATCGGGCTTACCGCAAATCAAACAGGTTCTGCGGAGACTGACACGTTTGTAGTTTGAATTCACAATAGTCAATGCTCATTATCTTAAATGTCCCAAATATCAACCGCTCTAATTTTTATCCCCTCGTGCAAAAAGACTCCGACGTTTTAACTCGGAGATGAATTGGACACCACAGCATTCGCGTATTCAAGCGAATATTTTCAACTTAAATTAGGATTCGAGAGAGAAGGAAATGAGAAACTTTGATATAATTAAAAACAGGCAAACAAACTGCGGAAATAGTCTGAATGCCCTCACGATAATCGTTAAGGTAATAATGAAAACCGCTTCTCCAATCATAACTAAAAGTTTTAAGTTTCGCATCTCGAAACCATCTAAAATTGTTCAGGAACGCCTTGCACAAACTATTTACCTTTGTCGTTTTCTCTACAATTCTGCCCTTCAAGAACGCATCGGAGCATATAAAGAGCGTCGAATTTCTCTGAATTATTACGACCAAGCCAATCAACTCAAAGAAATTAAAGGTTTTTGTCCAGAATACACAAATGTTCACTCGCAAATTTTGCAAGATGTTTTGAAACGACTGGACAAAACCTTCAAAGCCTTTTTCGGTCGAATCAAGAAAGGCGAAAAACCGGGTTTCCCACGTTTCAAAGGTCAGAACTTCTTTGATTCGTTTTGTTATCCACAAAGTGGTTTTTCTCTTTCTGGCGATAAACTTACTCTGTCTAAAATCGGTAAGGTTAAAATCAAACTTTCGCGCTCTGTTATAGGCAAAATTAAAACTTGCACCATCAAGCGCGAGATTGATAAATGGTTTGTGATTTTTACGATTGAAACTTCCGCCGAGTCTTTGCCGAAAACAGGCCAATCCGTTGGCTTGGATATGGGGATTTCTGCCTTTGCTACTTTGAGCGATGGAACGCAGATTGATAATTTCAAGTATTACGAATCTACTCAAAAGAAACTGCGAACTGCTCAACGCCGTGTAGCCGGACGAAAGAAAGGCTCTCATAGACGAAGAAAAGCCGTCATACTTTTGCGAAAGATACATCAAAAAATCAAAAACCAAAGAAACGATTTTCAACACAAAATTTCTACCTATCTGGTTAAAACGTATGACTTGATAGTAAGTGAAAACCTTTCCATTCTCGGACTTTCGAGAGGGGTTTTGTCCAAGCAAGTTCACGATGCAAGTTGGAGTTCTTTTTTCGATAAGTTGGCTTACAAAGTTGAAAACACTGGCAAGCAACTGTTAAAAGTTTCTCCACATTACACAAGCCAAGATTGTTCCACCTGTGGCGAAAGGGTTAAAAAAGACTTGTCCGTTCGTGTTCATCATTGCTTAAAATGCGGGTTGACTCTTGATAGAGACGAAAACGCCGCGATAAATATACTTGCGCTCGGTCAGAGCGTTTTGGCGCAAACTCAAACCATTAGGTTTTAAGTAGCCAGAGAATCCCCTGTCATTTATGCAGGGGAGTGTCAACCAACGAGATAATTACCGTAAGCAAAGTCAATACTTAGGCTTCATTTCTTCGAGTCTGCGATCCATATCACGGAAAAATCCAGTCACCACCGTCGAAACCATTCGCAGGTGGGCAGCTTCTTCCGAGGCATTCTTGCTGATCAAGGCTGCCTCATTTCGTCCGGTGAGAGTTACCTGATTAGCTTGCATTTCCAGATTGTAAGCTTGTTTGATACCTCCTGATTGAATCGCGGCTCCTTTTTGTGCCGCTCCGGCACTGATCGCAGCTCCTTTATTGATGGCAGAGATATTGGCATCGGCATTCTGGTTGATACTCGATTCAATTTTATACTGATATGCCTGACTGTTTTCCCGCTGAGACCCCAGCGTCCGCGAGTTTTGTCCAAGATGCAGCTGATACTGTTCATCAGTCAGCAGATTGCCGGCAGTCTCCCTGATTTGGGTCGGTGCGATCCCCAATTGAAGAGCAACATTGCCGGCAGTTCCGCGTGAGCTGGCGACCTTGCCGCCCGGAATCATATCCAGTGTATATTCAGCCGCCTGGACACCATTTTCGATGAATCTGGTGCCTTTTTCTTTGGCAGCTTCAAATCCCAACCGATTCGTTTTGTCCGTCATGTCAATGCGCTGCGAACCGATCTCACGCTGGGTGGCCGCTAAAGTTTGCTGGAGCTGCATCTGGCGATTAGCATTGGTCATTAAAATGTTTGTGGTCTGAGAGCCGTAGATCTGTCCCAAAGTGGATTGTAAGCCGCCCTGCACACCAGCCAGACTTTGGGTCCGGCGAGCGTCTGCCTGTAATTTTCCGGCATCAAAAGCCGCCTTGGCACTGGTTTGCTCGGCACTGTAAATTCCCTGGATCTGGGTATTTTCAGCTTGCCGGTTGATAGCCGCTCCGGCAACTAAACCATAAGTTTCCAATGCCGTGCCGACGGTCGAGAGCATCCAGCCCATCGAAACCTGCGAGACACCTTCAAAAACCTGTCCCCGCAAAATCCGGTAACTGAGCCAGGGCACAAGAATATAACAGAGCGAAGCGACAAAAAATAACAGAGTGACAATTAAAGCACTGCTCGCCGGATCGTAATTGCCGTTAGTAATAATTTGAGCAGTTGTCGGATCAAGGGTATAAACGGGTTCGTTGTTGTAAATGGAAAGGGCGATGAGACCGATCCCGTAAGCAAGGTAGACCGTCCCCTCCTTGACAATTGGAAAAGCTAAGGAGAAGGTCGCCACGCCCCAGCAAAATGGGTAAAAGATCTGCTGGGCAAACTTTTCGTCAAAACCGAAGGCGGTCATCATCGGAGCCGCCAGTTTCAAGCCGATGAGAATAAACAATCCGGCGATGGCGAGAAAAATAGAGCCGAATTTAATGATGTTTTGAGCAACCACCATCAGCGTGAAAAGTTTGGTCAGATCCCAGCCGAAAGGGTTCATTTGAGCCGTGACATCTTTGACATTCGATTCCTTATCGAAAATGACTCCCACTAATCCTGGTTCGCCATTCGGCAGACGTTCCGCCAGCAGGGAATTGGGATCTTCGACGGCGAAATTCTTTTTAACATACTGGATCATCTTCTGATCGAACTCTTTGATCATCTCCGCATTAAAGCCTTTGACCGGACGGGCGATGAACTTTCCGGTCGTGGTCAGAATATCAATGAGATAGGGACTGGCTCCGATCAGAACCA
Organism: Pyrinomonadaceae bacterium; assembly: GCA_035438525.1. Taxonomy (GTDB): domain Bacteria; phylum Acidobacteriota; class Blastocatellia; order Pyrinomonadales; family Pyrinomonadaceae; genus JAIBCC01. Next base: position 8,444 of record DAORIL010000074.1, on the reverse strand, counting down.
TAAAAATAACCGTCCGGATGCCCCAGCGAACGAGCTGTTCGGGACTAACTCCCTTGTTATCGGAGAAACGGCGCAAAAAACCGAGGGCGAGGACGAAACTGGCAATGATCCAGGCAAAGAAGACCAGAAACGGGAGAAAGGGCTTAACAATGACGTTGAGCAGGGAATTGAAGAGCCAGTCCTGTCCCGTTTTCATCATGTTGTTGATCTGCAAACCAAAACTGGTCGCCGCGGCTCGGGGCGGTGTAGAAGGAGTAGCTGCCGGATTCGGTGTCGGCTGATAGTTTGTTTCGTAATCCTTGATGACAGGGATCGGTTCGTCATCAAGAGGCGGCATAAACGGAGAATTATGATTGACCAGCGTGATGATGTCATTACCTGTGACCGGAACACCATTGATCGTTCCGATGGGAGTCTGTCCCTGCACTCGCGGCGGCGTGACGGTTGCTCTCTGAGCAAAAAGGGAAGTCGCACTCCCGAAAAGGGCAGTCACTGCCAATAGAATGATGATCAGATAAATAATTTTTTTCTTAAGACGTGTCATTTTCGTTTTCTCCGCTTTCATTTTTGTTCTTTTTGAGGTTAGTTAGGGGATCTGATTTTCAAAATTTGCTTGCCGCCAGACATCGTAATGTTCGAGTTCGGAAATGAATTCATCACTGGCTGTAGTAATGGTCGTCATCATCTCGTTAGTTTTCCGGATCTCTTTTCCGAACTCGGTCATCCGTTCCAGCTTGATTCCGTATTTGACGAACTTTTCCTGAATCCTGGCTTCCAATGCGCGGAGTTGTCCTTCGACCGTCTTGATCCGCAAGTCAAGCGACTGCATCTGAGTAATCAACGATTGGGCTCCTTCATTATTGGCATCCAGAATCTCGTTGCTCGAGCGAATGCGTTCGGCAATCTTTTCCTGTTCCTCGTGCAGTTTGGCAAGATCAAGGAGGAGCATTTCGCGGTCATAGAGCATTTTTTCGAGCTCCGAATCGAGTTTGGCGAGGCGTTCGAGATTGGCAATTTCCGCGTCCGCCCGCCTCCCGATGGAATGCCGGAGGAAATCATCTAGGTCGCGTTTATTCTGCTCCATATCGAAAATACCGTTTCGATAACGGCGCGAAATATTAACAACTGATTGGATCTGACTGGTGATCGAGTTTTCTATGCGCCGTTTCAGTTCATAGACACCACGAATTAGCTTGCCGAGCTGGGAATAGGTGGTGATAAGTTGTTTATGGCGCATCACCTGCTCGTCAACTTTGTCCAAAATGCCGCGCAGGTTCGCCACCGATTCGACCATCTTTTCGTATTGCTTGACCGCATTTTCATACATGGAGATGTAGTGATTAATAGTTTCCATCCAGCGCGTCGCTTCTTCGATCTTTTTGGAAAGCTGGAGTGAATACTGAGTCGGATCAAAGACCGTCCATTGGGCGGTGACTGGTTTAACCTCAAACCCCAGAAAAATTGAAAAAAGCAGCAGACTCAGCAAAATTTGTTTCGGAAAAGTCAGAGTGTTCGTTTTCATAAACTTCCTCCTGAGGTAAGTTCGGCTAGGTCTTCATCAAAAATGCCGTTTAATCCGACGGCGGTTAAGCCTCTCGGATATTTTTGGGCAAGCCAACTGACGATGTAGGCAAGCGGCAAATCAGGTCGCAAATTTTCGAGTAAACGGCGGACATTGGCTTCATTGGTGTCGTTGGTATTTGCCCAGAGCATTGCCGGACTAGCATGAACTTCCGCCATTTCGATGATTTTATCGTTGCCGCTTCCGATGACCATCACCCATTGGGTGTAACTGCCGTATTGATTATTAATGGCACGAACCGCCGCAATGGTTTCTTTGGAGAGCTCACAGTCTTCAGCCAGTTGTTCAAACCCGCCAATTTGTTTGCCGATAATTTTGACACCGGAGTTTTTGACTAAATCAATGCCGGAAACATTCGGGCGTTCCGGTGTGCCCGTAAAATGTTCATAAGCCTGGGAAAATAGAATCGTTACCAGACCTTCCTTTCTGCCCGTCACGGAGGCTTCCGCCATCAATTCCTGGATGGCGGGGAAATGTTTATTTATCTCCCGCACTTCATCGCAGATAAAAAGAATCGGCGTTTTTTGTCCCGAGTCTGATTCTTCACCGATCTCCTGCATGATTTGCGCCGAAATACGGAACCCGACTGATTCGCGGATCTTTTCATCGAGCGTTGCGATAGACGAAAGCTCAAAAACGTCGAACATCGAATTGGTGTCGTAATCGGGATGAGTCGGAGCGTTAAGCCACGGGTCTTTCCGGTAAATATTAAGTTTGAGATAAAGTTCATCCGCCCGTGCTTTCTGTGCTTCCGACCAGTGATAACTCTTCAATACATCGAGAAAATGTCCCAAAGTCGGCTGAAACTTTGGTCTGCCTGCCCCGTTTCGCGCTGTCGCCATTTTGTAAACCTCATCAATAACCGTCGCGGCAATGGCACTGGTGATAGCATCAGATTTGGGCATTTTACTCAAGATCAAAATGTCGGTCAAGACCATTGCCAATTGCCGTTTGGAAGGCAGTTTGCCCGTTTCGATTCCGGGGTAATTCCAGATATTGATCGGTTTGGGCTCCTGTTCATTAAATTCAATATGACGCCCGTTAAAAAGGCGGCAGATCGGTTTGAACGAATAGCGGTAATCCATTACCCGGACCTTGACCTGTCCCCGATGAGCACGAATGTCGGTGATCAGCATCGAAGCTAAGAATGATTTTCCCTCGCCGCTGGCGGCGGTGACGATAACGGTCGGTGATTTCACCAGGGAGCGGTCATAAAGATCCAACCCGAACATCGTTCCCGACGGAGTAGTAAAAATACTGTGGGGACGGTTCGAACCGCACCAGTTGGTTTCGGTCGGGACGAAAGCTATCACCGAATCTGCCGTTTCGACCAATTCCTGTCCGGTCTTTTTCCAAGATAATTCGCCGGTCAGCATTCTCGGATAGATTGCCCGCTGCCGCGCCGCATCCTCCCTAATCGCATCAGCTCCGGTTCGTTTGCGAATACACGAAATCACTTCATCGCAGCGGTCGTCAAGAATTTTTAACTGCTGCGCTGTTGGACGTTTTCCGCTGATGATTCCCCCGTAAACAATGATATTAAGACGAATTTGGCAAATCTCTTCCGAATCGCCTTCAACCTGTTCGAGCAGATTTTCGAGGTCAGCTTTAATTACCACGGCATCTTTTTTGAGCGATTTGAAGCCGAACCAGGTATTCCGGCTCCGCTCAATCCGGTCAATTCTTTTCTGGAGATCTTTCTTGGCTTTAATTTTCTCAGTCGTCGTTAAATCGACGATGATCTCGTGGGGAAAAAGTAAATTCCGGGTGGCTGTTAAATAGCGCATGGTGTCGGCGGTGACAAAGCCATTAGGCAGCAGCTTTAAACTGATAATACTGACTAAAGAACCGTTGTGAATAACATATTTGGTTTCCTCGCAGTCGAGACTGACACTGGTTAAATACCGGCGAATATCGATTCTCTGTTGTTTGGGAAGGGTTGGCGCCTCCAGGTGTTCGCGCCGGTGACTGACAAACAACTCGTCGAAAACCTCCTGGGGAGGAAGTTCGGTTAAGGCGAGGTTTTTGGGAAAATTCGCTTCAAATGATTGAAAAACTCTGAGAGCCTGCTCCCGGCAATATATTTCCGCCTTTAATTCACGTGAGAGAAAACTTTGGGCAAAAGCGTTTTTCCCGGAAATAACGGGACTCAGGAAAAAGCCCCAAAATCCGCCCGATTTTATTTCACGGAAAACCGTAGGAAGAAAACGGGCTAAAATGCTTTTATCGTCCCTGTGTCTGGTTGGAACCCGAATCCAAACGCAGGCTGTTTGTGTTTTAATGGACTGGTCGGAAAGAGCCTCTTCAAAGACCGCCAAATTGGTCGTTTGAAGCAAAGAAGCCAATTGATCGCTATAATTATGGTTGCGGGATCTGAGATGGTTTTTTAAGACCCTTCCGTCGTCCGGTTTGGTGTTAAAGCGAAACTGGATAATCGTATTTTGCGGTTTTTCAAATTTGAGCAGCAGTTTGAGTTCTTCAATGCGCTGCTCGGTCTGACGCTCGTCGTCGAAAAGTGTGTTTGCCGGGGCAAAACGATAGGCTTTCCCGAAGCTCCCGTCACGGTAACGAATGATATTTCCTTCCAGACCAAGAATATCTGTCGGGAATAATCGCCCATGAGCGTCGGCGGGATTTTCGGTTTTCTCAAGGGCGACTTCGGAAGGTTGGGCTTTCCCGTAGAGCTGGCGCCAGGTTAGTTGGGGAAAGATTCTCCAGCCGATGACAAAGGCTAATCCGAGGCTTGAAAAACTGGCGGCAAGCGTCAAAATTACCTGCACAAATGAAAGATTTGCAGTCTCCATAAATATTATTTTCCTCTTTTGGTGATCCAACTAATTTGGCTGAATTCCTGATTAATCGGTGGACGAAAATTCGTCCACCGGTCCGTAGCAGCATCCAATCTGTTTTTGAGCCAGCCTCCCGGCTTGGTGGCTCGCAGAAAATTAAAACTGCCGAGCAAAACCATAAAGGTCAGCACCCCAAGCGGGAACCCGGCGGGAATGTAGTAGATCCAGAAACCAAAAATAAATGGTAGGAAATACATCAAGCCGCTGGGGATCATGATATATTTCCAGTCGCCGGGGAAAACGCCGAAACGCCTTAATTCACGAAAGATATTGGGTCTGGTTTGTCTTCTTCGCATATGAATTAAAAGTTGGTGTCAACGGTCACGGCGCGACCTTGAGCGATCTGCCAGAAAACGGCGACGATGGTTCCAAAGGCAAAAGCTAAAATTCCGCCGAATGCCTGACTGCCCCATTCTTTGCCGGTCATCTTGTTAAAAATTGCCCAGGCAATTCCGAAGGCTCCGCCGCAAAAAAGGAGAATCGCCATCAGTTTCAAGCCTTCGCGAACGATATTCGAAAGATTACCCGCATCGCCGGTAAAAACCGGACCTTGAGCCCGAATTCCGTGATTTAGTAATAAACTGACACCGATCATCAGGAAAACCGGGAGTGTTGCCCTCAGGTGTTTCAAAAGACTGCTTTGAGCGGTAAAAAATTTTGCTCTGCCGGCATTTGCCGCTAAATTCTTGATAAAATTCAAGATTTGAAAATTTTGCTTCATTGTTTTTTCCTCATTTAGTTTTGGTTTTTAGTGTTGCGGAAAGAAATTAGTTACTGCCTCTTCCCGAAAGATTGTCGGGTAGAGTAAGAGCAAAAGATGTGCCGATGTCGCAAGATATTGCGTTTATTGGTGTTTAGCTAAGTGGCGGGGACAGGAATGAATTTTGCACTTGAAGAGAGAAGCGAAAACGGTGATTTGATTTCGCTGTTTTTCAAACGACTAATTTTTCGAGGTAAAACCAAATGCAATTTAAATTCGCTACTGAGAGCAGTTTCGCAAGAGATTTGCGCAAAAAATGGCTTTCTGCAACTATTTTAATAATTCTTGTGACAGCAATAGGTTACGGGCAAACAGTCCTGACCAAAGATCAATTTGCCCGTCTTTCTCTCTTATCCCGCGCCCGTTATTTTGAAACCGAAATTCTGAATGCTGCACGTTCCGAAGGCGTTGACCCGAATATTTTATGGACCATTGCCTACAACGAAACCCGCTTTCGCCCGTGGCTCAGGAGTCCGAAAAATGCTCAGGGTTTAATGCAGTTTATTCCCTCGACTGCTTCGAGGTTTGATCTCGTCAATCCATATAGCTCAAGTGCCGCCATTTGGGCGGCGGCACGTTATGTAAGGGTTCTATCTAATCTCTTTGGCGGACGGTTAGATTCTATTCTGGCAGCTTATAATTCCGGCGAAGGAACAGTATTAGCGTACATAACCGGACGGACCATTAAGACCGAGCGTAAAATTATCAATCCGCGAGGTTATAAGACTATCGGCGGCGTTCCGCCATACAATGAAACTATTGGTTATGTAGGACGCGGACTAAAGCTTTACCGGTGGCTGATTGCCCGCGGTATTTTCCCTCTTAATAGTGTCAACGCGAATTTACCGTCAGTTATTTCTCAGAGTGTGGCGCAAGTCAAATTGTTCGACGTTGAACTAGGCAAAGTGCCGGATTATAAGACCAAAACTATTTCTCTGCCCGAAATTGAGGCAAACAGATCGGACAGAAAGGAAACACTCACGTCTGAACTCCCGCCGGAAGAGATTAAAGCCCCTCGAATTAATAGTTTGCAGGAAGTGTATTATGATTCGCGATCCGGCAGCCGCTATACCGTCAATAATGGAAATCAAACAAAATTAACGGAAAACGGAGTGATCGTCATTAGCACTACCACTCGCCCGCCAACCACCAACAAGGCACGTTCCACCTTTTTTGCCATACCGATAAAATAGTGAAAATCAAATCAATGGGAAGCCCAAAGTTAGTTTTTGACTTTTTCCTTTCCGTGATTTGTTCTCAAGTGGTGCAATTTTGAACCACTGGTTCAAAAATAAACCACTGGTTCAAAAATGAACCACTTTTATTCATGATCCGGCAAAAATACCTCTATTTTTACTAAAAAAGGCGTGGCACTCAGTTTGCCATATACTTTTTCTGAAGAGAGAAACAACTTTTCTATTTTACCTTTTCAGGAGCGAATATGACCAAACATATACCCGAAGATTCCAAGATGCAGCACGGAGGCGATGACGACTATTCTTCGGTTTATCACCAGACTATGACAAACCCGAACAACAATTTTATAACGGGCACCGAAATCTCGCGTGATCCTGATGATATCCTGACGATTTTCTCGCTGCTCAGGAAAGTTTCCATCCTGCTGGTGCTGCTGGTTATTAGTATCGGAACCAATGTCTTTTTAGCAGTGAGGCGGGCTGACCGGATCGTCGTCGATAAATCTTCCGGGCGGGTGGTGGAACTTAATAATCGGGATTATGGCGCCACCGAAACAGTGGAGATCACGCCGGATAGACCGAATGACACCGACAAAAAATATCTGGTCAAAGAATTCCTGAAATCACTTTATCAGGTTGAGCAGACAACCAGAGAAACGGAAGTTAACAAACTTTTGCGGATGCTGGATCCGGATCTCTCCCTCTCATTAGCCGCCCGCTTTAAGCAAAATGGCATTCTGACAACCGAAAAAGCAGAGAGTGTCAATTCAACCTGGGAGTTACAGGACTTATCGGTTGATGAACGCGACCCGTATATCTTACGAGCCATCGGAATCAGAAGAATCCGCCGTCAGGCAAACGGTCAGGATCTGCAGGAATCCTTGCAGCTTAAGTGCAAGTTTCTGCTGAAAGATTCATCAAACTCCCCGGCGCGAAACGACAACAATTTGCGAACCGGGTTTACTATTCTGCGCTTTCGGGTTGAGCCGGTCAGCGGCAAAACTCAATCACCGATTGCCTTGCTGGCGGACGGAGATGATCCCAATGGTGAAATCGATCCGGCTTCAAAAACTTTAGAAAATCAAACAAATCCGGCTGCCGGGGAAACCGGAAGCCACAAATAAATACAATTTTCAAAACATTAATTTAGTTTCCGAAAATGCCTGTGAGCAGCATCGGAAGAGGAGGTCTTTTATGCAAAATCAACTGTTTAACTTTGGGTTTTTCAGTAATTTCCAGTCAAGATACCGGTTTTTGATCAAACTGATATTTTTGGTAACGGCTACTTTTTTGTGCGGTTCGCTTGATACGCCGGCGCAAAAAATACGGAAAGACAAAAGAAGTACGGCAAAAATTGTCGCCGGAAAAGTTCTGCCAAAACTGCCGAATGCTGAAATTACCGGCAACGATGTCAAAGTTCCGATCAGTATCGTCAACCAAAGCGAAGCTGATTATTTATCGGGTGAGGCAAGCGTGGCGGTCAATCCTAAACAACCGACCGTGGTTCGTCTTGGACTAGCGCAAAATGCTGTCTCGGTGGTTGAATTTCCCGCTTCTGACGGCGTTTATTACATACACGAAGGTAATCCAAAGCTGGTCTCCGTCTTTCAATCACCGACTAAAGAGTCTGACCGGTCAATCACCATTTATCCGGGAGAAAGTTTCGTCGTTGGACAAAAAGAAGCGTCAGCCACGATTACTCTGCAAATGAGGTCAGGTTTGATCCTGATCCTGGAGTTTGTGCCGGTTGCGGGAATTCGGCACAATGCCCACCGCTGCGTCATCAGTTATAACCGCGAAGAAGTTATCTCAGCCCGCCGTGCTGCCGGACTTGCTTTTAATTTAGGTGAAGAAATCAAGCCCCAAATTAATAAAAATACCCGCGCAAATTCAAAATTAGTAGGGATTACATCTGAGGAAGAGGGTGAGAATAAACAAACCGAAGAAAGTCAAAAAACTGCTGAAATAATACCTGTCAAACTTACTCAAACGGATGTCAATCGGGGCAGAATCAGCCGGCAGGCGGACGAAAAATCAAACAAGCAGCCGAAAATCGG
>DAORIL010000073.1:0-15490 GCA_035438525.1 Pyrinomonadaceae bacterium | reverse complement strand
ATGGAAATCTTGGCATAAAATTTTATTCTCCTTTTTAATTCGACGAATTTCGCCTTTCATCTACTAACGTGGATTTTTTTACCAAAATTTATCAACTACAAAGAAAATTTTTTTATTTTTTTCGATTGTGTTAAATTGATTGATAAATTATGGCTTCCGAAGCGACAAATGAAGTTACTGAACTCCTGCAAAAATGGAGTGGCGGCGACCAGGACGCACTGGAGGAACTAACGCCCGTCATTTATGCGGAGCTTCATCGAATTGCCAAACGCTACATGAATCGTGAGCGTGAGGGTCATACGCTGCAAACTACGGCTTTAGTTAACGAAGCCTATATGCGCCTAATCGATTGGAAAACTGCTAAATGGGAAAACCGAGCACACTTTTTTGGAGTTTCCGCCCAATTAATGCGCAGGATTTTGGTGGATTTTGCCCGCAAACGCCCCAAAATCAATGAAGAAGTAGTTCGTCATGTTGAATTGGAAGAAGCTTTTAATGTTTCGACCGAAAAAGACGGAGATTTGGTAGCCTTAGACGAAGCCTTAACCGAATTAGCGAAATTTGATGAACGAAAAGCAAAAATCGTCGAGTTAAAATTTTTTGGCGGTCTTTCGGTCGAAGAAACAGCCGAAGTTTTGAAAATTTCGGGAATTACCGTGATGCGTGAATGGCAAAAAGCCAAAGCGTGGCTCTATCGTGAATTAAGCAAAAGTTAATTTTTTCAACGCCAAGACGCAAAGTAAAAAAGGGGCATAGTTTTTAAAAGTTTTGTTGAGCGATTTTTTATTTCCCTTTTACTTATTTTCTTTGTGTCTTACACCCTTTGCGACTTTGCGTTAAAATAAATCTTGTGGATTCAAATCGTTGGAAAGAAATTGATGAACTTTTTGATGCTGTTCTGGATTTGCCTGAATCCGAGCGCGAAAGATTTTTGTCTGAAAAATGTAAAGGCGATGAAGATTTGAAAAATGAAATATTGTCTCTGCTCAATGCCACCTCAAATTCTGATAATTTTTTGGAAAAATCGGCGATGGGAGTTGCTGCCCGTAATTTGGCAGATGAAAAAACTATTGTCCTTGATTCCCCATTTCTGGGAAAAAAACTTGGAACTTATAACATCGAAACTTTGCTCGGCTCTGGCGGAATGGGCGAAGTTTATCTGGCACAGGATGAAAAATTACGACGCAAAGTGGCCTTAAAAATTCTGCCGGCTGAATATACAACCAGTGATGAACGTGTCAAACGGTTTCAAATGGAAGCTCGGGCAATTTCTACCCTTAATCATCCAAATATTGTCACCATTTATGATGTTGGCAGTTTGGAAGGCATTAATTTTATTGCCACTGAATATGTAGAAGGTAAAACTTTTCGGGAATTGATCGGAACCGGATTAAAAGTAAAAGATATTTTGGGCATTGTCATTCAATCTTGTGAAGCACTCGCTGCTGCCCATGCTTCCGGAATCATTCACCGTGACATTAAACCGGAAAATATCATGGTGCGCCCTGACGGCTATGTCAAAATACTTGATTTTGGTTTGGCAAAATTAAGTGAAATCGATCTGCACACCCTAAAAAACTTTGATAAAACCGCCAAAGGTGTAATTATCGGCACTCCTTCTTATATGTCCCCGGAACAGGTTGCCGATGAAAAAGTTGATCATCGCACCGATTTATGGAGTATTGGCGTTGTTTTATATGAATTGTTGACCGGAGTTAATCCGTTCAAAAAAGCAAATCGACAATCTACCTTTCAGGCAATTCTGTCTGAAGAACCGCAGTTGCCAAGTTCAATTAATCCGGAAATTTCACCGGAATTAGACCAGATTTTAATCAAAGCATTAGAAAAGGACGCAGATTTGAGTTATCAAACTGCCTCGGATTTACGCGCTGATTTGAAACGGGTCAAACGCGAAATTGACTCGTCACCATCCTGGAGTAAAGGCGCAAGCGGGAACCAAAAAATCAAAACGGAAAAAGCTAAAAGTTATTTTCCGTTTTATATTTTCGCCGGTTTGCTTTTGATTTCGATTTGTATTGGAGGCTGGTTTATTTGGAAAAATTTTCAAAAACCAAACGGAATTGATTGGAGCAAAGCAACCAATATCCAACTGACCGAACAAAGCGGCATTGAGTATTTTCCATCGATTGCGCCTGATGGAAAATCGTTTGCTTTTGCCTCCGATGCCAGAGGAAATTTTGATATTTTCACCCAAAGAATTGGTGGAAAAAATCCGACTAACCTCACACAGAACTCAATTGCTGACGATACCCAACCGGCTTTTTCTCCCGATGGAACCAAGATTGCCTTTAGGTCTGAACGTTCGCCTGCTGGAATTTATGTTATCGAATCCACGGGCGAAAATTTAAAGCGGGTGGCGGATTTCGGTTTTCACCCTACCTGGTCTCCTGATGGTAAAGAATTGGCAATTAGCACCTTTGGGATGGATGCTCCGAACGTTCGAGTTGGGAGCGATAATTCAATTCAAATTATTAACCTGGAAACCAATGCTAAACGAATTTTGACCAAGGTTGAAGGAACTTTTCCAACCTGGTCGCCCAATGGTAAACGCATTGCCTATTGGTTTTATCCGAACGCTGTGGGCAGACGCGACATTGCAACCATTGCGGTTGACGGCAGCAGTGAGCCAATAATTTTAACCAACGATTTTGGAGTTTCAAACTGGAATCCAGTCTGGTCGCCTGATGGGAAGTTTTTATATTTTGTTAGTGATAAAAACGGTAACTGGAACTTTTGGCGAATTCCAATTGATGAAATTACGGGAAAAGCTTTTGGTGCACCTGAACCAATTGTAACCCCTTCAAAGTATAGTCGTCATCTGGCTTTTTCAGCAGATGGAAAGAAAATGATTTATGTGCAATCTGAGGCACAATCAAATATTCAGGGGGTAGAATTTGACGAAAAGAATGAGAAAATTATCGGAACGCCAAATTGGGTCACAACCGGAGACCGTGAAGTTACTCGGGCTGAACTTTCACCTGACGGCAAACAATTTTTGATGCGTCAAATCCGTCGCACTCAGGATGATTTAGTTGTCGTCAACCGTGATGGAAGCAGTTGGCGTGATCTGACGAATGATGAGCCTTATGACCGTTACCCGCGCTGGTCGCCTGACGGCTCACAAATTGCTTTTGCCTCAGACCGAAGCGGAAGTTATGAGATCTGGATGTGCAATAATGACGGCACTAATCTCCGCCAAATTACATTTTCAAACGAAGCGATTGCGGGAACTTCCTTTCCTGTTTGGTCGCCTGATGGTAAGCGTCTGACTTTTCAAAGGGGATTTGAAACTTTCATTATTGATTTAACTAAAAATTGGAGTGACCAATCATTAATTAAACTTCCTCTAACTGATAAAGGAACTTCGTTTGTGTCGTGGGATTGGTCTCCGGATGGCAAAAGATTAGTTGGTGGATTTAGAACTGAAAATATGTTGGGTTTTTATTCCCTTGATACTAACAGTTACACCCGAATCACCCAAGCTGTGGCCGCCGTTCCTTCCTGGCTTCCTGATAGCCGCCGTTTCGTTTTCGCAATGGATAATAAAATTTATATTTCAGATACCGAAACTAAAAAGACCAAAGAATTATTAGCAATCCAACCCGAGGTTCCACGCAGTCCATTTGTGAGCCGTGATGGCAGATTCCTTTATTATGTGGCACATTTGAACAAATCTGATATTTGGCTTTTGGATAACACAAATAATCAATAATTATTGCCTTTTTGACAAAAATCGTGTTATAAAATTTGTATGATTTTTGTAGCTAAAAATTCAACTTACTATTTTCTCGCCAAATTCGGAATCATCCCGAACGAATCCTGTTGTCTCTAAAAATCAATCAATTACGCTCTAAATTAGCCAAACTGCCGGATTTTTGTTTTTGCTGAATCCGAAAGTTAGACATTTTGTTGTATTATTATTTTTTTCAAACAGGATTATTAATTATGCTTAGATTTCATAATACTTTAACCAATCAATTAGAAGATTTTCAGCCCTTAAACGACAATGTAGTCAAAATGTATATTTGCGGTCCGACGGTTTGGAATTTTGCTCACATCGGCAATTTCCGCACTTTTACTTTTGGCGATATTCTAGCCCGTTATCTACGTTTCAAAGGTTACCAATTAACCCATGTGATGAACCTAACCGACGTTGATGACCGGATCATTAACGAATCCGCCAAACGGAACATTACAATTGACGAAATGACCGCACCATTTATCTTGGCATTTTGGGAAGATATGGCAACCATCGGAAATAATCGTCCTGATATTGCTCCGCGTGCAACCGAACATATTGCCGAAATGATCGAAATCATCCAAACTTTGCTCGATAACGGCAAAGCTTACGAATCTGACGGTTCAATTTATTTCCGCATTTCTGCGTTTCCCGATTACGGTAAACTTTCAAAAATCAAGTTTGAAGGCAATATTATCGGAGGTTCGGAACGGGTTGATACTGATAAATATGAAAAAGAAGATGCGCGTGATTTTGCCCTTTGGAAACTGGTTGACACAAGCGATCCGACCGGATGGGAAGCTCCGTTCGGCTATGGTCGTCCCGGCTGGCATATCGAATGTTCCGCAATGTCAATGAAATATTTGGGCGAAACTTTCGACATTCATGCGGGCGGAATTGATTTGCAATTTCCCCATCATGAAAACGAAATTGCCCAAAGTGAAGGCGCAACCGGAAAACTTTTTGCCAAATATTGGCTTCACGGCGAATTTTTAAAAGTTGATAGCGAAAAAATGTCGAAATCGTTGGGTAATGATTTTACTTTGCGCGACATTATCGGGCGTGGTTTTGATCCGTTGGCGATTCGATATTTGCTGCTCTCGGTTCCCTATTCCAAACAATTAAATTTTACTTTTGAAGGTTTAAAAGGTGCAGAATCCACCATTGAAAGATTGCAACAATTTCGCCGTTTAGTTAGAGAAGCAAATACCGAAAGTGGTTCAGATGAAACTGTTAAAGCATCAATTGAAAAAGCTTTAACCGAATTTGAAACGGCGATGGATGATGATTTAAATACATCCGTTGCACTTGCCGCAATTCACAATTTAGTCCGCGAAATCAACACCGTTTTGGCAAAAGACGAACTAAAATCCGACGACCAAAAAGAGGTTCTCGAAGTAATCGAAAAGTTTGATTCGGTGCTCGGGATTTTTGGCAAAGAAGAAACCGAATTGCTTGAGGCAGACATCGAAAATCTCATCGAAGAACGTCAGGAAGCACGTCGCAATCGCAACTTTGCTCGTTCCGACCAAATCCGTGATTTGTTAGCGGAAAAAGGAATTATTCTGGAAGATACCAAAGACGGAGTGCGATGGAAACGCAAATAACTCTTGAAGATAGAATTCGCGGAGGCATTGTCGGTTTATTAGTCGGTGATGCACTCGGCGTTCCGTATGAATTTCATCCAAGAGAAGAAATTCCATCATTTGACGAAATCGAGTTTGAACCGCCGAATTGGTTTCGCCGCGCCCATTCAGGAATTCCAATTGGGACATATTCTGATGATGGCGCACAAGCTTTATGTTTGCTAGCCTCCCTACTCGAATGCGGAAAATTTGAGGTTGATGATTTTGCTAAAAAACTGGTCGCTTGGTTTCGGGAAGATTACCTCGCAGTTGATAAAGTTTTTGATGTCGGAATTCAAACTCAACGCGCAATTTTAAATTTACGCAAAGGTTTTCCTCCATTGACCGCCGGACCAAGTGAAGAAAGCAAAAATGGTAATGGTTCATTGATGCGCGTTTTGCCGTTAGCACTTTGGCATCAAGGTTCAGATTTAGAATTAATTGCCGATGCGTTTGATCAATCCGCCGTGACTCACGGACATTTGCGCTCAAAACTTTGTTGCGCTTTGTATTGCCTTTGGGCACGCCGAATTTTGCAAAATATTGAAAATCCATGGAATTCAGCAGTTGAAAAGATGCGGGAGATTTTTGCGGAAGGCACGATTGAACGAACTGAGTTTGAAGAAAAAATACGCCCCGACGATTTATTTGAAGTGAACGGAAGCGGATATGTTTTAGATTCGCTTTTTTCGGCAAAATGGGCAAACGGCAGGCCAAATTTTGAGGAAACTGTCAAAGCCGCAATTTCTCTCGGCAATGATACCGACACAACCGCTTGCATCGCGGGCGGAATTGCCGGATTAAAATTCGGTATCAACGGGATTCCCGAAAGGTGGCGCGACAATTTACGGGGCAAAGAAATATATGAACCTTTGTTGGATAAATTAATTGAATCCGCTAAATAAATCTTATGGATGCCAAACAAATTCAACCAAATAAACCGATTATAACAGCTGATGATTACATTAATTCTCTGCGCGGACGAAAATTAAAGGTCTATCTTTTCGGTGAATTGGTTGAAGATATTGTTGAACATCCGTTGATTCGCCCCAGCATCAATGCCGTTGCTGAAACTTACGATCTGGCTGCGCGTGAACCTGAACTTGCTTCCGCAACTTCCCACCTTACCAGTGAAAAAATCAATCGTTTTTTAAATATTGCAATGAGTCGGGATGAGGTTGTTTTGCAAAATAAAATGCAGAGACGACTTGGACAATTAACCGGAACTTGTTTTCAACGCTGCGTCGGCATGGATGCGCTTAATTCTCTGTATTCAACGACTTTTGAAATTGATGAAAAACATCAAACCAATTATCACCAACGCTTGAAAAACTTTATTATCGAAATTCAAAAACAAAATCTCGTTATTGGCGGGGCGATGACTGATGTTAAAGGGGATAGAAGTCTTGCGCCACACCAACAAACTGATCCCGATTTGTTTGTTCATATCGTCAAACGCACTGACGAAGGTGTTTTTGTGTCGGGTGCAAAAGCTCATCAAACCGGTTGTCTAAATTCTCATTGGCTGATTGTCATGCCGACGATGCGTTTGACCGAAAATGATAAAGATTACGCAATTGTCGGGGCAATCCCCGTCGAAGCCGAAGGTATTACTTACATTTACGGTCGTCAATCGTGTGATACCAGAGCGATGGAAGGCGGCGAAATTGATACCGGAAATGCAAATTTCAGCGGTCAAGAAGCGATGGTCATTCTCGACAATGTTTTTATTCCGAATGAACTCATTTTTATGAATGGTGAAACGGAATTTGCCTCGATGTTGGTCGAAAGATTTACCTGTTATCATCGACGTTCGTATGTTTGCAAAAGCGGTGTCGGTGATGTTCTGATTGGTGCGGCGGCGCAAATTGCCGATTACAACGGAGTTGAAAAAGTTTCGCATATTAAAGACAAACTCGTGGAAATGACGCACCTTAACGAAACGATCTATGCCACTGGAATTGCTTCGAGTTATCAATCCAAACCAACTAAATCCGGTGCATATATTAATGACGATATGATTGCCAATGTCTGCAAACATCACGTTACTAAAATGCCTTATGAAATTGGTCGTTTGGCACAGGATTTAGCCGGCGGAATGGTGGTCACGATGCCTTCGGAAAAAGATTTTAAAAGCGAAACTGTCGGCGCACTTTTGGAAAAATATCTCAAAGGTCGGGCTGAAGTTCCGACTGAAAATCGGGTGCGGATTTTGCGTTTAATTGAAAACATGACGCTCGGCAGAAACGCCGTCGGATATTTAACCGAATCAATGCACGGTGCAGGTTCTCCGCAAGCCCAACGCATCCAAATTGCGAGGCAAATGCAGATCGAATTTAAGAAAACTTTAGCTAAAGAATTGGCTGGTATTGAAGAAAGAAAACGTGAACAATTAACCAGCGAGATTTCTGATTATTTTGGCAAAGTTTTTGATACGGAAGTTTAATATGAATATTTTTCATTATTCCGAAATTGGCTCACATGATGAAAATGAAGATTCACTAGGATTTGTCACTCATAATTCTGATTCATCTTTAATGATTTGCGCTTTGGCTGATGGTCAAGGAGGACGTTTGGGAGGAAAATCGGCAGCAATGTGCGCCGTTTCATCTTGTCTGGAAAAGGCGCACACACTTTCCCCAAGCAAATTGTTAAATCCTATTACCTGGGAAGAAATCGGAGTTTATGTTGACCAAAGCGTAACAAATTTAAAGGAAGCAGGATTTACAACATTTATTGGTTTGTGTGTTTCAGATTCGATTGTTGTTGGTTCCTCGAGCGGAGATAGTGCTGTTGTTCTTGCAATTGATGGAAAGATTTTAACTTTAACTGAAAGACAATACAAAAATCCGCCAATTGGAAGTAGTGGTGCGCGTTTAACTTCATTTTCTGCTAAATTAAGTGGTAAATGGAAACTTCTTTTAATAACTGATGGAGTTTGGAAATTTGTTGGTTGGGATTCAATTTTTCAAATCATCAAATCCGAATCAGGTGAGAATTTAATTTCAAAGCTCCGTGATAATGTTATTTCGAGAACGAAAAAACTTATTGATGATTTCAGTATCATTTTGATTGAATCCTAAATTATTAATTCATCTATTTTTGAAAGTTAAAGATTCCAAGTTGAGTTTATGAAATTACCCATTTCATTTGAAGAGGTCTCCTATTTCAAAAACGAATTTCGCGGTGATTTAATTATCATCAAAGGTGTTTTGTATTACTTTCCGCATACCAGAGTTAAATACGCACGTTATTCTGATGAACTTGGTGGGGAAGATGCAATGGTTGTATTTGACTTGCTCGGTAATTTAAATCCGATTTTCGCTACTGTTCCCTGGCTTCGTGTTGCCGCTGATAAAAGTATTAAACTTGGAAAAATGTTAAAACGGAAATTTCGCCCAACCATTAATTTACCTCAAATTCAAAAATTGCAACTTTGGACCGGAAATGAAACCAATGAAGATTTGCAAAAGGTTTTGGATGAACATATCGAAAGAGTTAAAAGACAAAAATTAAATTTTGAAGAAGACTCAGTTCCAAAACCGCTCCGTTTTTCGGTTGATGAAGTTGAAAATGTGACTTTTGGCTTGAAATTCAAATTCGATGCTAAATATGATAATCATGATTTCAAAGTTAATTTACTCCATCGAAATTTATTCAAAAAAGCTTTAATTGAAGCAAGTTTTATCAAATAATTATGACTGCAAAAATCCCCTGTAATAAAGAAAATGTCAGATGAAAAAAATATTGAGCCACTTTGGTGTGCTACTGCAAACATCAAAAAGGAAACCATTTTTGGTGAAGAACATATTGTAAGAAAAGGAACGAAACATTTTCGGGTGGGGCAAAAGTTTATATTGCTTACACTTATGGTGGAATGTGTGATAATGCAATTGTCATCGGACATCATCGAAGTAATAGTCGGTTTGTAAAAATTACTTTACCTGTTAAAAACCTTGAAAAGTTTCGCTTGGAATTGGTTTACAGTCCAAAAGTTATTGAAATAATTAAAAAAAATTCAGAAGAGAATTTTATTGAATATACCAAAGAATATGTTGAGTATTTGATTTTAATTATTCCTGAATGGATTGAAGAAAATCATAAAAATCGTGAAAACATATTAAAATGACTACAAAAATCCCCCGCAATAAAGAAAATGATTACACCCGCGAAGCTGCTGAGAATCGGCGCATTTTCGCTAAAGAGCAAACCACTGCCGAACTAAAACATGTCGGGCAATTTTCCTTTCATCCTTCGATTTTACCCGGCAATATCGAAAACTTTATCGGGGTTGCCCAAGTTCCCATCGGGCTTGCCGGACCGCTTTCAGTTAACGGCGAATTTGCCAAAGGGGATTTTTATGTTCCGCTGGCCACTACCGAAGGAACTCTCGTTGCTTCTTACAATCGCGGAATGAAACTTTTGAAAGAATCAGGCGGTGTGACAACCACTGTAGTTGATGATGCAATGCAGCGTGCGCCTGTTTTTGTTTTCAAATCAGCGCGTGAAGCACAAAAATTTGGTGAATGGGTGAAAAAGAACTTTGCCGAAATCAAGTTACATGCCGATTCAACCACCAGGGTTGGAAAATTGCGCGATATTCAACAATTCCCTGCCAGCCGTTTTCTTTATTTGCGATTTAATTATACAACCGGCGATGCGGCGGGGCAAAATATGGTCAGCAAAGCTACCAAAGCTGCTTGTGATTGGATCTGCAAAGTTTATCAGGGGATTGAACGCTATCAACTCGAAGGAAGTTTTGCCACCGACAAAAAAACTTCGTGGGTCAATACGCTCAACACTCGCGGAAAAAAGGTGATTGCCGAAGCAACCATTCCTGCCGAAAAACTAAAATCCATTATGCACGTTTCGGTTGAACAAATTTTTGAAGCGCGTCTGGCTTCTCAGCTAGGCGGTTATCTCGCAGGAGTCAATAACAACGGCGCACATTCGGCTAACGCCATTACAGCAATGTTTATTGCCTGCGGACAGGACGTTGCCAATGTTGCCGAATCCTCCGCTGCATCAGTTTATGCCGAAATCACCAAAACCGGCGATTATTATTTTTCCGTGACGATTCCATCCTTGATTGTCGCAACTTACGGTGGGGGAACTGCCCTTCCAACTCAGCGTGAATGTCTGGAACTTTTGGGTTGTTATGGAAATGGCGGTGTCAAAAAATTTGCAGAAATCGTTGCCGCAACCGTTCTCTGCGGCGAATTATCCCTGGGAACTGCTGTCATTGCCGATGAATGGGTTTCCAGTCATGAACAATTAGGGCGGAATCGTTAAATCATTAAGATACAATATTTATTTTTTCAAACTTAAAAAAAATTCTTGACTAAATATTAAAAAACAATTAAATTCTTTCTCGAAAGCCCCCCATATTTTAATTTAGATGGAGGGATTTTTTTATGTCCATGACAAATACGGAAATCTTTGGTTTCTCTAGTCAATTTATTCAACTACTTCAAGACAACAAAACGGATCTACAAACAAAAGGTTTGGATGTGACCAATTGGATCACGGAATTATCAGATCAAAGAGATGATGCCGTTGGCAGAGATAGGGCGTTAGATGATATGAGAGCCGCACTGAAGGTAAAAACAGCTGAAACTAACACTGCTGTGACTCTGGTTTATAAAAACAGTTCAACCCGGCTTGATGCGGTGATTGGTGTTTTAGGCAAAGATACACCGTTAGCTAAACAAGCTGCCCGTTTAAGAAGCTCAATAATTAAACAATCAAAGAAAAGAAAAGAAACCGAAGACCAACCTACAGGTTGAAAAACTTATCTCATTAATTGAAATTTTTCCGGGAAATATAATTAAAGCTTTGGAAACATTACCAAGGCTTTTTTTCATGCCTTCCAAATAGTTTGGCAAGGGTAATAAATGATTTGTGAAGGGTAATATTTTATTTATTACAGGTTACTTTTTTAGTATTACAGGCTACTTTTTATTTATTACAGGTAATTTACAATTTATTACGCGTGATTTTCCTTTTTTCAAGGGTGAGAAATGATTTATGACGTGTAATTTTTCTCTCGGCACGGGTAAAAATTAAATTTAAATTATGGGAAAACGTTTTGTTATTCATGAACATCATGCGAGCAGACTTCATTTTGATCTGAGATTGGAAATTAGCGGAGTTTTGAAATCGTGGGCAGTTCCCAAAGGTGTTTCCATGAATCCAGGGGAGAAAAGATTAGCGGTGGCGGTGCCTGATCATTCGCTTGGTTACATTGATTTTGTCGGGACAATTCGTGAAGGAAGTTACGGCGCAGGTCGGGTGGCAATTTGGGATAATGGCGAGTTTGAAACAATTGGTGATGCGGAAGAATCTTTGCGAAAAGGCAAACTTATTTTTAATTTTTATGGAAAGAAATTGAAAGGCGAATTTACCTTATTGAAAATGTGGAATCAGGAAAAGAATTGGTTAATTATTAAATCGAAGGATGAATTTGCGGATAAGGATTGGAAATTAGAAACTGTGCTTGAACCAAAGAAATAATGCTCTCCCCGTTCAATTATTCAAAATGATTGCCCCATATTTTTTCAAAATCTCATCAATATTATCTAAGGCTGATTCAGGAATCGGGACAAAATATTCTAACGAATAATCCAAATTAGAAGAATCCGGGCTAACTCCGATCACATCAATATTGATACAAAGTTTTTTTAAGGGCTGACGATGAACCAAATCAATTGAGTTTAATTTAAACCCGTTTCCCACATAATTTAAGCGATTGATAGTAAATGATTTTCCTTTTTTACCGTCCGTTAAATAAATTTCTTCTGAGGTAAAAACGATTTCTTTTTGGTTATTTTCGGGAGTATTTTTTCCGTAAGATATTATATTGAAATATTTATCTAAAACTTTTCGACCTTTTTCATCTTCGACAAATTCTTTTTGCTCGACATAATCCCATTCATTATCGTTAAAAGGAAAATGCCCAAAATCTTCAATTTTGGGAGAGTAATTTATAAAATTCCTGAGTTCTTTCCAGAGATACGGAACGGCAATTACCAATAAAATACTAACTAAAATTAAGATCAACCATAAATAGATCATTTGCCGTCCTTTCTTATTTCTACTAAAAAGGTTTGAATTCCCTGTGCAATAAAAACTTTTGGTTCACCAATCGTGTAACCTCTTGCTGTGAGATTTTTTAATGGCGGATGAAGCTCATTAAACTTTGAATCACGAAAAGCAATATAAAATGTTTCACCTTCAAATCCGTTTTCATCGGTTATTTTTATTTCATCAAATCCGCGCGGTAGAAAATACGAAGTGTCTTCCTGTAATCCTTCAATTCCTTTTACTACGGTAATCTTTACATTTTTATTATCACCCAAATTTGACCAAATATGATAGGCGATCTGATCTTCAAAAACATAAAGTTTGATATTTCCATTCCTTTTGGTCGTCTGAAAATCTTTGGCAATTTCTTCCCATGCACACCAGACAGGTTTTTGGTTACCCCGAATAATTTGGACTAAAAACGCCAAACCAATTAAAAAGAAAATTGCCGAAATAAAGACGATTTTTAGTTCTTTCAACTTTACCTTTTCTAAAACCACGCCGAAAAAAATCATCAATAACGGAAAAGCAACTATTAAATGCCGTGTTCCCCAAACCGACACGGGTAAAATCCAACTCGCAATAAAAGCGATAATAATCGGCACTTTAATAAAAATCAGCAACAGGATTATATTTTTCTTTTCGCTGACTTCTTTCCAATCAATCACAAATAAAAGCGTCGAGATGACACAAATTAAAATTAAGGGCGCAGTTATAAAAATTGTTTCGGCGCGGTCAATATTAGTTTGTTGAAAATAAAAAGGTTCAAACAGATCATTTATAAAATGATAAATGGTTGCTAAATTCGGTCTTTCTGCCCAACCGAGGTTTTGTTTATAATCTGCATTTATTTGTGCGGCTTGCCAAACTTGAATCAACCATGGAACAAAACTTAGCGTGGTTACCGCCATCATTAACAATGTTTGTTTTAACTTTTCACGATGTAAAACTAAAACCGCAATCAGTTCAGAAAAAATAATCAACCAACCAAAATAATGAGTATTGACCAATAAGATGTTCAGAACAATAAGCCAAAACAATCCTTTGCTTTCATTTAAATAACGAACGAATAACCAAATCGAAAAGAGCCCGAAACAGAGCAAAACACTATACATCCGAACTTCCTGCGTATATTTGATTAAACATCCGTTGACGGCAAAAAATATTAATGAGAAAACCTTTGACCAAAAATCAAGTTCTAATTCCCGGCACAATAAATAAAATGGAATTAGTGAAATTACTGAAAAGGTTAGCGGGAAAAGTTTGAGCCAAATCAAACTTTCGCCGCCAATGCCGATCCAAATTTTCAGAAAAACATAAGATAATGGCGGATGAATTAAATCCTGAGCAACAAAACTAAATATTGTTTCCCAGGAATGTTTGGCTGCCTGAAGACTAAATAATTCGTCAAAAAAGAGACACGAATCAAATAAATTCCAAAAACGAAAAGAAATGTAGCCAAGAACTATCGCTACAAAGATTGCAATCTGATAATTTTTACCAAGTTTCATCAAGTGGTCCGCCGTTGTGCAGAAGGAGGATTACTTTTTGGCGGTTTATTTGTTGGAGTAGTATTTGAATTAGTTGGAGAATTTTCACTATTATTTCCGCCCTGATTCATTTTTTCTTCGGCTAATCGTTTACTTTCTTTTTGTTGTTCCTCGATTTGTTTTAAAATATCTGTGTTAACTGCCGGACTTTCAACCGACTGATTATTTGACGGAAAATTTGCGTTGAGTGATTTGTTTGAATTTGAATTAGAGTTGTCAGAAATGTTCGAATTAATTTGATTAAAGTCAGAATTGTTCGGAGGAGTTTTTCCGGTGCAAGAAAAACAAAAGTAAAAGCAAAAAATTGCTAAGATAAGTTCAAATCTCATAAGGTTTAAAGGGAAATCCCTTCACAAAGCTCGCCGCGAACGCTGGTGTAACAGAGATTAACCTCCTTAAAGGAATCAGTATCACGACAATATGTTAGACAACTGTCAAAGGGTTTTGAGTAAATATGAACACTCACGGCGCGTTCGTTAAATTCAGGTAAATTAAGGATTTGATGAATCGGTTCTTCGAGTTCGACTTTGGCGGCAAGGCAATCGGAAAGATCAAAAACATCTGTTTCTTTGAGTTTGCAAAAATTCTTTGCTTCGTCAATATTTTCAACCGCAAAATTTTGACCCCGCAATTTTCCATCAACCACCATCATCCAACATTTTTGGTCGGCATGATTATGCACTCGCGAAACTTGTCCTTTATCCCAGCAAATTGCCATCATTTCAAAACGATCATCTTTATAGATCAGATTGCGGGTATAAAATTTATCGCTCCAGAAAAAAAACGGCGAAATAGAATCAATATCAACCGGATGATTGCCTAAAAAATGATAGACATTATCACAGGTAAAATCTTTTTCAGGGATTTCGCAAAGTCCGTGGATTAGTTTTTCGATGCTAATTTTCATAAATTTTAAGGTTGGAAGAAATTAGAAATGCTAAAAAACTTACACTTTAATTTTAACATTTTTTGATTTTCTGACAACTGATTACTTTGTAATTTTGCACAATCTTGTTTGAGTAGCTATAATTTTCATTTTTAGTTATCAAAAAATTATTAATATAAATTAAAATGAACGGAACTGCAGAATTAGTAACAGACACAATCAACCCCGATGTTGCTCAAGCCGAGTATTTAAAACGTCGCAAATCTCAAATCAAAATGATCAAAGACACCCCCAAAGAAAAACTTTTGGAAATGCTTTATCAGATGATCTTTGCCCGACGCTTTGAAGAAAAATGCGCAGAGGTTTATCGGATGGGTAAAATCGGCGGATTTTGCCATTTATACATTGGTCAGGAAGCATGCGGCATAGGTTCGCTTTCCGTTTTACGACCTGACGATATGGCTATCGGAAGTTACCGAACTCACGTCCAGGCTTTTATCAAAGGCATTCCCCCTGAACAGGTTTTAGCCGAGCTTTACGGCAAATCCGGCGGATGCGTTAAAGGTAAAGGCGGTTCAATGCATAT
>DAORIL010000072.1:0-15500 GCA_035438525.1 Pyrinomonadaceae bacterium | reverse complement strand
GGGAGAATTTAGTGTGAAAAAGAAAAATTTGTCTGTTCATTTATTTATCGTTTGTCTATTCGCCTTTATTCTTTTTCCGCAAATGTCATTCGCACAGGGAACTGATTTTAAATGGCTTTTGAAATATTCGGGTAAAAGCACGAACGATGTAGCCTGGGATAAACGATTTAATAATTTTTTACTGGCTGAAACTCCTAAAATAAGTTTGGACTTGGGAATGGGAAAACCTTATTTGCTCAAAAGCACTGTCAAGGAATTTATTGGAGGTCCGCCCGAAGATGTTTCCATTACTAACAATGAAATTATAATTTTGTCAGCCTGCCGGGCGCATTCGTGTCCGGAAAAAGCTTGGCTTTGGTGCAACATCAAGACCGGAGTAGTAGTTGGAGCGGTTATTCATTATATTTTTCGGGGAAAATATTCAGAAAATCCCTCACTACTATTATTTTCAAACCAAGTAATGTCCGATTATGTCCCGTCGCAATGTCAAAAAGATTTAGAAAATTGGCTTAACAAAAATAAAATCGTTCCAGCAGTTAGAAGGTTTGTAGATAAAAAAGGAAAAATCACATAATACATCAAACTAGGACAAACTCATTTGATTTTTTGATAATAGAATTTATTCCTATCGGAATTCATTGTCGCATAGCGACTTATTGAGTTTAGGCAGTTCTTTTAAGGACTGCTCAGTTTGGAAAATGTTGTGTGTCGCGTGAGCGACAATTGAATTTATTTTTGTTTTCAGTTGTCGCTCTCGCGACACTAAATTCTTATTATCCCTACCGTGCAATAAATTACACGGCTAAATTCAAATAGTCGCTCTGCGACATTTAAGAAAACTTAGATGCGTTTGCCCTAAACATCAAACCCCACTCAATAGCGCAATAAACTAAAATTCACTAAAATAAAGTTATGTTGCGAATCTCAGAAATAAAACTTCCGCTCAATCATAATGAAACCGACCTACACACTGCAATTCTTGAAAAACTAAGTATCA
Organism: Pyrinomonadaceae bacterium; assembly: GCA_035438525.1. Classification (GTDB taxonomy): domain Bacteria; phylum Acidobacteriota; class Blastocatellia; order Pyrinomonadales; family Pyrinomonadaceae; genus JAIBCC01. Next base: position 14,503 of record DAORIL010000072.1, on the reverse strand, counting down.
ATTCTGATGAATTGATTAACTTTACCATTTTCAAACGTAGCTATGATGCACGCCGAAAAAGCAATATTTTGTTGGTCTATATTGTAGATGTTGAAACAAATCAAGACCAAACATTACTCGAAAAATTCAAGAATGATCCTCATATTATCGCTACGCCGGATACTTCATACAAAATCGTAGCAACTGCGCCGAAAGATCTCCAAAAACGTCCGATTGTGATTGGAACCGGTCCGTGCGGATTGTTTGCCGGATTGATGTTGGCTGAAATGGGTTTTCGTCCGATCATTTTGGAGCGCGGAAAATCTGTTCGTCAACGCTCGCTCGACACTTTTGGATTTTGGCGGCACGGAACTTTGAATCCCGAATCGAACGCTCAATTTGGGGAAGGCGGCGCGGGAACTTTTTCCGACGGCAAACTTTACAGTCAGGTCAAAGATTCAAAATATCTGGGACGCAAAGTTTTGGAAGAACTCGTCAAAAATGGCGCAAATCCCGAAATTTTATATGTCCACCGACCACATATCGGCACTTATAAACTCATCAAAGTTGTCGAAACAATGCGTGCCACGATTGAATCGCAAGGCGGCGAAATTCGTTTTGAAAGTCGGGTCGAAGATCTTGAAATTGTTGATGGAAAAGTGAAAGGCGTAAAACTCGCTAATGGTGAATTTATCGAAAGTGACCACGTTATTCTCGCCGTTGGGCATAGCGCACGCGATACTTTTGAGATGCTTTTTGAAAAAGGAGTTTATATCGAACCTAAGCCATTTTCGATTGGTTTTCGCATCGAACATCCGCAGGGATTGATTGACGAATGCCGTTACGGCAATTTTGCAGGAAACAAAATCCTTGGTGCAGCAGATTACAAACTCGTCCATCATTGCAAAAACGGGCGTTCGGTTTATAGCTTTTGTATGTGTCCGGGCGGATTGGTCGTGGCGGCGGCTTCGGAAGAAAATCGTTTAGTAACTAATGGAATGAGCCAATATTCCCGCAGCGAAAAGAACGCGAATAGTGCAATTGTTGTCGGAATCACACCCGAAAAGGATTATCCCGAAAATCCACTGGCAGGAATTGCTTTGCAGCGAAAATTAGAAGAAATTGCTTTCAAACTCGGCGGTGAAACCTATCAGGCTCCGGCGCAATTAGTCGGTGATTTTCTCAAAGGTCGTCCATCAACGGATTTTGGAAAAGTTGAACCGTCTTATAAACCCGGAATTCGTCTCGGAGATTTGAGCAGTGCATTGCCAAAATACGCAATTGAGGCAATCCGTGAAGCAATTCCCGCATTTGATAAACAAATCAAAGGCTTTGCCATGAATGACGCAATTTTAACCGGTGTCGAAACCCGCACATCCTCGCCAATTCGTATCAAACGCGATGAAACAGGACAAAGTATTAATACCAAAGGACTTTTCCCAGCAGGCGAAGGCGCGGGCTATGCAGGCGGAATTCTCTCAGCAGGAATTGACGGCATCAAAGCGGCTGAATGGGTAGCAATGAATATTGTCCAAGCAATGAAATAAATACATTTGTAAAAAACTTTCTTATGAGAGGAATTCCAGAAAACAAAGAGCATTTATTTAAAGAAGCACTCAATTCTTTTAAAGGAACTGAGGATATTTATGTTACTGATGAGAAACTAGAAACTTTTTTGAAAGCAACAAAGGACATTGAAATTCCAAAAGAAGAGCGATTAAGACAGCTTGCAATTTCATTAGAACATGAAAAATTTGAGAAAGGTTGGAAAAGTCTTAGTAAGATATATCAAAAAGCATCAGAAATAAATCCAAAGGATTCATATATTTTTCATTCATGGGGAATTTCTGCTAGTGAATGGTTTGAAAGTTGGATGACAACTGATTTAACAGAACAATTAGAAATATTTTCAGAATCAGAGCAAGTTTTATCAAAAGCCCTTGCCCTTGAACCAGAAAACAGTGATATAGCTTACAGTCTTGGAATAATTAATTATACACATCCTTCCCATCTTACAAATCGAACTTTTTATTTAGAGAAAGCTATTAATTGGTTTAGCTTAGCGATAAAATGGAACAATCAGAATGTAATGGCTCACTTGTATCTTGCTCATTGTTATCATGATTTTGCTTATCATATAAATCCTAATTATTGGGAAAACGCTCTAAATGCTTATAAAAATGTTGACCAACATGCTCTTGCACGAGATTTTCCAGTTTGGAGAGTCTTAAAATGTCGTGAACAAATTGCTGCTTGTTACTGTTGGAGTGGAAATCAAGAGGAGGCAGTTTATCACTTCTCAAAATTTCTTGATGAAATTGAAGTTTTTGAGCTTGATGAATATAACTCTCATGAAGCAATCATTAATTTTGACGAAATTGTTGACTCATTGACCAAAAAACTCAACAACCCTGTGCTACTAAAGCGAACAAAAGCACAGGTAATACGGTATGGATTTGAGAATTTGTATCAAGAATTTTTCGACAGATTAGATTAAAACTCAGCTAATAAATACCTCAACACCAACGCCGAATTTTTTGACTAAAATCCGATGCAATTGTAAATTACATTTTCTTAAAATTCCTACAACAGTTTTTAGAAAATCAGTGATAAATATCAGTTGACTCAAATAATTAGAAATTTGTTGACTTTTATTTTGAAATCACGCTATAAACAATTCGTTTTAAGAAAACTGAAGTGCAGTAGAATTCAAGCGTATAAAAGATAATAAAGCGGATTTTCTTTATCAATCTAAAAGGAGCATAGATGAAAAAGAAGTTATTTTTGGTTATTACTTTAATTATTTTAGTCACAGTTCAGGCATTTGCCCATCCCGGCAGCCATTCTCTTAGCTGTAAATCGGTTCCGGCTAAAGGTTCAAAGTCCATTGAATTTTCTCTCGGAAGATCTAATGGCATCGGATGGGGGCCGCCTAGTTGGACTGTTGTAATAGACAAAAAGAAATATGAGTTCGAACCAAAAGATGAAATGAAAAGCTATGGAGACACCGTTCGTGATGTGCCTCTTGGTGTGATATACATTACAGCCGATAATACGGGCGATGGTGAAGCTAATCAGGGTAGTTTTTCGCTGATGGGAATTCCCAGTTCCGTTAAGATGAATGGGCTACCGCCAAAGTGGAATTTCAAAAACGAAAAAGATGCATGTTACGACACCAATGGTAAAGCTACATTTAACGGTATTTTTCGCGGTTTTTTGAAACAAGGCGAGAAAGACCTTGAATTGGGTCCAACTCTGATGAGCTGTAAGCTGGAATATAATTCCGGAATGGCTTGTTAATTTAAGTCACACAAAAAAATAAGATATCTATCCTCATGATAGTAGATTTGTGCAAATGTGCTGAAACTGTCTTTTAATGAGTTTTCCCCAACACTAATGCCGAATTTTTTGAACCAAATCCGATGCAGTTGCACAAAACTGTTTTAACTTCTGCATTTCTAGCGATATTCGGCACATAATCTAAATCGCAATTTTCGTCTGCTTCGTCCAAATTTATAGTTGGCGCAATAATATTTTCTGTCATTGCCAAAAGAGCTGCGCCGATTCCTGCCGCGCCGGATGCACCTTGGGGATGTCCGATCTGAGACTTAGTGGCTGACATCGCCAATTGATAAGCGTGGGCACCGAAAGCATTTTTGATGGCTTGAGTTTCGATGCGGTCATTTAATTGGGTTGAAGTTCCATGCAAATTTATGTAATCAACTTGGTCGGGCAAAATCCCTCCGTCTTGCATTGCTAAACTCATCGCCCGCGCCGGTTCAATGCCATTTTCTTCTAAACGGACACGATGATAAGCATCACAGGTTGAGCCGTAACCTAAAATTTCGGCATAAATTTTAGCGTTTCTTTCAATCGCACTTTCCAAATTTTCGAGCACAAAGATCCACGCACCTTCACCCAAAACGATGCCGGAACGATTTTTGTCAAATGGACGCGAGGCCCGATGCGGTTCATCATTCCACTCTTTAGTGAGCACCGTCATCAGATTAAAACCTTTCAAAATTCCCAGCGCAATCGGAGAATCAACTCCACCTGTCAGCATCCTCTCAGCTTTGCCAAGTGCAATGTGTTGAGCTGCATAAGCTATTGCATCGGTTGAGCTTGTGCATCCGGTCGAAATAATATGAGAAAGTCCGTGGAGACCGAAAACCATTGATAATTCAGATGAAAGTCCACCGTGAGTTGAACTTGGAATTGTATAAAGACTGGCTTTGTTTGGCTCCCCTGTCAGCCAATAAACATATTGCTTTTCAGTAAAACTCAAACCGCCGCCGCCCGTTCCTAAAACAACACCAAATTTTCGTTTTTCTTCCAAACCCAATTCGTCAGGATTGATTTTGGCATCTTGCAAAGCTTCCCGTGCAGAAGCGAGTGCCAGTGGAACACAGCGCGAAACATTTTTTTTATCTTTTGGATTTAGTTCGGCTTCCCAATCAAAATTTTGCACCTCAGCAGCGATTTTGACAGGCACATCGGAAACGTCAAAATTTTCAATTCGACGAACTCCGCTCTCGCCATTTTTGAGCGATTGCCAAAAATTTTCTCGACCGATTCCGATTGGCGTGACGCAGCCGAAACCGGTAATGACAACCCTCTGAGGTTCTTTAAAATTTTTAAACATAAAAAAGCCGTAAAATTATCTTGCGATTTCTACGGCTTTATTTCAAGTTTATTGAGTCGAATTATTCAGGAGCTTTTGTTCCGCATTCGTTACAGAACTTTGCGCCCGGAGTTAAGTCGGCTTGGCATCCGGTGCATTTTAATTTTTCTTGTTTAGCACCGCATTCATTACAGAATTTTGCTCCTTCACGGAGTTGTGCTCCGCATTTAACACAAGGCACCATTGAAACTTCCATTTTACCACCGCAATCACCGCAGAATTTTGTTCCGGCAGGATTTGGCTTATTACAATTTGGACACGGTGTCATTTGGGCTTGTGGTTGAACAGTTTGCGGCTGCTGTTGTTGTTGACCACCGCCCATTCCGCCAAAAGCGTTCGCCATTTGATTGCCAACAGCAAAACCTGCACCGAGTCCTGCGCCGAGTCCTGCGCCGCCGCCTTCGTTTTGTGCGGCATCGCGGAGAGCATCGGCAGCTTGGAGTTTCATATAGTTATCAAGATTGCCGAGTGCGCCCATCTGTGCGCGTTTATCCATTGCTGCTTCAACTTCTTCGGGCAACGAGATATTTTCAACATAAAATTTCGTAACTTCTAAACCGTAAGTTCTAAAATCTTCATTGATCTTTCCACGAATTGTGTCGCCAAGCTCTTTGTATTGAGCAGCTAAATCAAGGGCAGGAATTTTTAATTCGCCAATCGCATCGGAAAATTCGGTAACGATGGCGCGTTTTAATTGCCCGTCAATATCTTCGACCTGAAAATGTCCGTTGGTTCCGGCAATTTCTTTGATAAAAGTTTGGGGATCGGCAACTTTTAGCGAATATGCGCCGAAAGCACGCAGACGGACGATGCCAAAGTCAGGGTCGCGCAGCATCACCGGATTGGCTGTTCCCCATTTTGTATCAGTAAATTGTTTGGTATTAACAAAATAAACTTCCGCTTTAATCGGAGAGTTAAAGCCGTATTTCCAGGCTTCGAGTTTTGACAAAATCGGCGTATTTCCACCTTCGATGGTGTAGCGTCCCGGACCGAAAACGTCCGCCGCCTGACCTTGGAAAACGAAAACTGCGGCTTGAGATTCGCGGACGATCAGCTGTGCGCCGTTTTTAATTTCTTGTCCGTGAACCGGAAAACGATAAACAATGGTGTTACCTGACTCATCGAGCCATTCGATAACCTCAATAAACTGATTTAATGCTTCATTTTTAACTTTATCCCAAAGACTCATTTTTTAATCTCCTTCTATAATAATCCCTTACGAAAAATATCTCATAAAGTTTCGCAGTTGAAAAGCAGTTTTTTTCAGTTTAACGGTTATTCTTGGCAAATGAAAAGAAAATCTTGGTGATTATCAGAATTATTGAACCACCGACACAATCAAGCATTACATCCCAGACCGAACTTCCCCGACTAGGATAAAATGACTGAATAAATTCATCTATCGAAGCTATAACCAAAACTAAACCTAAGACCGACCAAATCCAATTCTTTTTCACCCATTCAAACGGCGAGCCAATAAAAGCAAAAATTGCGAAAATGGCTAACAGTGCATAATAGGTTAAATGGGCGATTTTACGGATAATGACATTAACTAAATAGATCGTATCTTCGGAAGAGAAAAATATTTCCAGCAACGGACGCAAAAGCCCCGAAGTCATTGCCATTGAAGCATTTCCGGTGGATGAGTAAAAAATAACACAAATCCACAAAATTAAAGGCACGAACCGCCATAATTGTCCGTGCCGGATAGATGTCTCTTGTATTTCCACAAAAATATTATCGACTAAAAGCTAAAAGTCCGCCACCTAAAACTGACATAAGCATCCCAATGATCATCAATAAAACAGGTGTCCAGCTAATTTTTTTTAGTGCGCCTGAAACAATTCCCATTATTGGTTGAAAGGGAATGATGTTTAAGATTCCCCACAACGCACCGCTAGTTCTGAAAGCTTCGACGACCGTCCAAATCCAACCGATAAAAAGTAATATGGAACCAACAAAGCCCAAGAAGTCCATAATTATTACTCCTAAAATTTTTTAATTAAATTGAAATGGAAAACAGGAAGAGTTTAACTTAAAATAGCCTATTTTTCAAAAATAAAAAAACGCAATCTTTCGAGATTGCGTCCTAAGCTACTTATTTTATTATATTTATAATGCTGCTGCACCTGAAACAACTTCGATGATTTCTTTGGTGATCGCCGCTTGACGAATCCGGTTCATATTCAAAGTTAAGGTTCCGATGAGTTCTCCCGCATTCTTTGAAGCAGAATCCATCGCGGTCATTCGGGCGCCTTGCTCCGAAGCAATCGATTCTAAACAAGCGCGATAAATTTGGGTTTCAACCTGTTTTGGCAAAAGTTTGCCAAAAATTTCGGCGGCAGGTTGTTCATAAATATATTCGGCTTGTGACGCTTCACTTTCGGCTTCTTCGATTTTCGGAATCGGCAAAAGCTGGGTGACAACAGGTTTTTGTGACAAAACCGATTTGAATTCGCTGTAAACTAAGAAAACTTTGTCAATTTTTTCCATTTCAACAAAAGTTTTGATGACATATTGCGCGATTTCCTGAGCTTGGCTGTATTCAATGCGTCCTTGTCCGGTTAAACCGACATATTCTTCTTGAAAAGCAACAGCACGACGTTTGAAGAAATCGCGACCTTTGCGACCGACCGGAATCATACTAATTGCCTTGTCGCTGTTTTCTTTCATAAAGGCTTGTGTTGCTTTAATAATATTGGCGTTAAATCCACCGCATAAACCTTTATCTGCTGTGACCAGAATAATTAAGTAACGCTCATCACCGCGAGCGTCCATCAACGGATGTGAAAAATCCGTTGAAACTTTCGCACTTAAACTGCCTAAAATCTCCGACATTTTTTGTGCGTAAGGACGGGCGGCAACCACACGATCTTGGGCGCGTTTCAACTTTGCCGCTGCGACCATTTTCATCGCTTTGGTGATCTGTTGTGTATTTTTGACCGACTTAATGCGTCGGCGCATATCTAATAAACTAGGCATATTCGATTTTGGATTTTGGATTTTGGATTTTGGATTTTTATTAATCCACTCTCAATAAACCAAAATAATCTGAACAAAACTCAAAGGGATTTTAGAAAGCCAATCTAAAATCGGCAATCTAAAATCCAAAATCAACTAAGCGTTAGCTGTTGCAGCTTTTCCGTCCCAACGGGTTGATTTGAAATCTTCAATAGCTTCTTTCATCGCCGCTTTCAAATCATCATCAATTGATTTTTTGGTGCGGAGAGTTTCAAGCACAGCCGGATGCGAATTTTCGATAAATTTGAACAATTCTTCGTCAAATCGTTTCAAATCTTCGACCGCAATATCGTCAGCTAAACCGTTTGAAACCGTCCAAATGATAAAGATTTGATTTTCAACTTCTTGCGGTTGATATTGCCCTTGTTTCAAAACTTCGGTCAAACGTTTTCCGCGTTCAAGTTGCGCCTGAGTTGATTTATCCAAATCCGAACCAAATTGAGCAAAGGCGGCGAGTTCACGGAATTGAGCCAGGTCAATCCGCAACGTTCCCGCAACTTGTTTCATCGCTTTAATTTGCGCTGAGCCGCCAACCCGCGAAACTGAGTTACCCACGTTGATCGCCGGACGAACACCTGAGTTAAACAAGTCAGATTCCAAAAAGATTTGTCCATCGGTAATCGAAATTACGTTGGTTGGAATGTATGCCGAAATGTCACCAGCTTGGGTTTCAATAATAGGAAGCGAAGTTAATGAACCACCACCGCGGGCATCCGACATTTTTGCCGCTCTTTCCAACAATCTTGAATGGAGATAGAAAACGTCGCCGGGATATGCTTCACGACCCGGAGGACGACGGAGCAACAACGAGATTTCACGGTAGGCAGCAGCTTGTTTTGACAAATCATCATAAATGGTCAAAGCGTGTCTGCCGTTGTCGCGGAAATATTCACCAATCGCAACACCTGAATATGGAGCCAAAAATTGCATTGCAGCTGGATCAGAAGCGGTTGCCGAAACAACTACGGTATAATCCATTGCCCCGTAATCTTCAAGTTTTTTCACAACTTGAGCTACGGTTGATGCTTTTTGACCGATTGCTACATAAATACAGATAACATCTTTACCTTTTTGGTTGATGATGGTGTCAATCGCAACGGCGGTTTTACCTGTTTGACGGTCGCCAATGATAAGTTCGCGTTGTCCACGACCAATCGGAACCATTGCGTCAATCGCTTTCAAACCTGTTTGGAGCGGCTCCTTAACCGGTTGACGGTCAATGATACCCGGTGCAATTCTTTCAACCGGATTGAATTCAGTAGTCAAAATGTCGCCTTTGCCGTCAATCGGGTTTCCGAGTGCATCAACTACCCGACCAATCATTGCATCGCCAACGGGAACGCTCATGATCCGTTTGGTGCGTTTAACTTGATCGCCTTCTTTGATCTTTTGGAAATCTCCGAAAAGCACTGTCCCAACCTTATCTTCTTCGAGGTTGAGCGCGAGTCCGCGAACATTGTGCGGAAACTCCAGCAGTTCTCCTGCCATTACTTTGTCAAGTCCGTGGATTTCAGCGATACCATCACCGACTTTAATAACTGTTCCAACTTCCGAAACAGTCATACTAGAGTCAAAATTCTCAATCTGTGAACGAATAATTTCGTTAATTTCGTTGGCTTTAATTGCTTCCATAATTTTATAGTGGTGAGTGGTGAGTGGTGAGTGGTGAGTGAAAAGCCGAAAACTCCTCACTCACCATTCACCGTTCACCACTATCCATTAACAAGTTGTTGTTTTAAATTCTCTAATTTTGTTTTGATTGAGCCGTCATAAACAGTTGAACCGATTGTGGTAACGACTCCGCCGATAATATTTTGGTCAATGTCAAAATCTAAACTTACCTTTTTACCGGTCATCTTTTCGACATTGCTTTTTAAATCTTTTTTCTCTTTATCGGAAAGCTGGCGGGCAGAAACGATTTTTGCCGAGACAAATCCGGCACGTTCTTCCAGAACTTTAGCCAACGATTGATTAATGTCAGCCAAATTAGTCAATCGTCCATTACGAAGCAACACCCGCAAAAAATTAGCAGTTGTTTTCGATGGTTTGGTTTTTCCGATTAATTTTTCTAAAACTTTTTCTTTATTTGCGTGGGCGATTGCCGGATTGCTAAAAGCACCGCTCAAATCGCTGTTTGAACTCATTATTTCTTCCCAGGTTTTGAGTTCATTGACTACTATTTCGGCGTCTTTGTTTTTTTCAACTACATCTGCCAGAGCCAAAGAATATCGGCGTGCAACAGTTTCAGCACTCATTATTTTGCACCTCCCAGACTTTCAATTCCTGACTTGATAAGTTTGGCATCTTCTTTTTCGCCAATTTTTTCTTTAAGCATTTCTTCGGCTAAACGAATGGTTTCTTCGGCAGAAAGTTTGCGCAGATTATGTCTGGCAAGTGCAGCCGTGCGGGCAATTTCGCTGTTGGCTTGCTCCCGCAATTTTTTGACCTCAAATTCGGTTTGTTCAGCCAAACGGTTGCTTTCACCTTCGGCTTCTTCTTTGGCACGAGTCAGAACATTTTCTTTGTCTGCATCGAGCCGTGCAAGTTTGGATTCGGCTTCGGTCAATTTGGTCAGGGCTGCTTGTTTTTCTTCTTCGGCTTTGATCAATTCGGCGCGAATTTCTTCGCGTTTGGCTTTGAAAGTTTCACTTAAGGGTTTTCTGACAAAATAAACCAATGCGCCAACGAAGATCGCTAAATTGACAAACTTCCAGGCTTCAAAACCCGGATAGCTTAAATAGTGATTCCAAAAGTCTGAAAAACCGCCGCTGCTTGCGTGACCGGCTTCGGAAAATAATAAAAAGATAAAAGCTAACATAAACTTATGCTTTCAAAAGGTTTGAGCTAATTTTTTCAGCTAATTTTTTAGCTTCTTTGTTAATTTCTTTGCGTGCTTGTTCGGTTTGTTCGACAATCGTGCCTTTTTCGGTAGCCAAAAGTGTCGCAACTTCTTCTTTGACCGAATCAATTTTCTTTTGACGTTTAGCAACTGCTTTACCACGTTGTTTTTCTACTAATTCGTAACCTTCATTGCGGCTTTCGCGAATTGCAGAATCATACGTTGCATTTTTGTCTTGAACTTGGTTTAAGATCTCTTGAGCTTCAATGTTTCGTCCGCCGCTGTTCTTACTACGCGACTCCAAAACTTTGTTGATTGGACGGAAAAAAGTGCGGTTCAAAATCCATATCATCAATAAAATCAGGGTAATATGAATAAGCAAACTTCCATCGGGAACAAGCTGAATTTGAAAGGCTAAAACGATCATAGCTGAAAAAAAATTAGTTTGAATAAAGATTTACAATAATGCTTATGACAGCAAACAAAACGCTTGCTTTTATAAAGAATCTAGCTTATCACGCCATTTTTACACGGTCAAGCCAAGGATAGTGCAAAGTTTCACAAAGTCTGCTTGTAAAAGTCTCAGGTCTCAAGTCCAAAGCCGCAGGTCAGTTTTTATAAAAATTTCGTGTGAATAACAATAGGCAAAACAAAAAGCGGAGAAATTAGCCTCTCCGCCTTTACTAACAATCCAAAACCACAAATCCAAAATCGCCCTAGCTTTGTCCGAGGAAAACTTGACGATTGATGTATTCCGGTTTACCTAAAACGATAAAACGAAGATTCTTCATGTATTTTTGTGAAACTCTTTGGACATCATCGGGCGTAACTTTTTTAACTTGATCAAGAAAATCAAACGAATTGCGCCAGCCGCTGCCAATTAATTCATAACGTGCCAGTTCAGCAGCTTGAGCGGCATTAGTTTCTTGTCCGATAAAATAAGTTGTCAAAAATTGTCCTGTGACCCCTGAAATGTCTCTATCATCAACTTTAGTAGTCTTTAAAGAGTTGATTTCATTCAACATAACGCTAATAGCCTGATTGGCATTAACCGCCGTTACATAGATATTACCCGAATTAATTCCTAAAGAACCCATATCGGCACTTGGCGCGTATGAAAGATTTCGTTTGACACGGACTTCTTCAAAAACCCGGTCGCGCAAAATTGTAGTAGCAACCCGCATTGCATAAAAATCAGGATTTTTAATGGAAGGAGCATCAAAAACACCTTGGATATAGTTGGTTGGAAGATTTCGAGAAGTTATATCCAAAGTCGGTTTAGAAAAATCAAAATTTGGTAATGCAGTTTCTTTGTAAGTGCCGCGCGGAAGTTTACCAAATGAATCAGCGATTCTTTGTTTTAAAACGTTGGCATCCAAATCGCCGACAATTACTAACAAAAGCCGCGAAGTTTGCATCGCTTGTTGATGATAACCACGCAAACTTTCGGTATCAAATTTACTGATTGTTTCGATCGAACCGTTCGGGTCATTTTCGTATGGAGTTTTGGCATTAATTGTTTTATCAACTAAAACTTGCAAAAAACCGTCAGGATTATCTTCATCATCACGCAATGAGGTTAAAATCTTTTCGCGGGTCAGTTCGACATCATTTGGAGCAAAAGCCGGATGCAGCGCAATATCGGTAAAAATTTCCCACGAACGGTCAAAACTTTGTCGGGTCGAAGCCAAGGCCAAAACGCTGTAATCATAGTTGGTGCCGGAACTGATACTGCTTCCGGTTTGAGCTAATTCACGGCGTAAAATCTCACGAGGAAATTTTTGACTACCTTCGGTCGCTACATTGAGCATCAAACTTTCAATCCCTGCATTGTTAGCAGTTAAATTTCGCGCTCCGCCACGAAAGAAAAGTCCTGCCGCTACGGTTTGGCTGTTTGGACGACGTTTGATCAAAACTTTTAATCCATTAACATCCAATTCCGTGACCATTGCTGCTTGCGAAGCAATATTGGTTTGGGACGCTTGAGCCAGGTTCAAACTGACCAAAGTTAAAATAATGAATGTCAACAAACCGATTTTGCTGAATTTTGAATATTGGTTAAGAATTAAGTTCATATAAAATTTTTGCTTTTCGATTACTTTCCGATTAAATCTTCCGCTGTTAATTTAGCTTGTGCCTGTGATTCAGCCGAAAGCATCGCAACTCCGATGTGATTTTTGCCTTGAATATAAGTTCTGATATAACGAGCCGTATCTTCTCGTGTAATCGAGCGCAAGTTTTTTTGATAGCCGCGGAAATAATCAATTCCGGTTGAACTCCACCAAAAACTCAAGGTGTGTGCATATTCACTTAATTTTTCACGGTCAAAAAGGTCGCGTGATTCGAGAATTGTTTTAGCATTTTCCAGTTCGGCATTAGTAAAATAATCCGGCTTATCAAATTGCGCGATTTCTGCATAAACCGCTTTCAAAGCGGCTTTGGCTTTGTCGGGAGTTGTTACAAATGTTACTTGGATCGGACCGACATTGCGCTGAGTGTAGTAGCCGAAATCAATCCCGACAACTAATCCCGTATCAACTAAATTTCGCTGAAAACGCGAATCAGGCTGAGTAATAATGTAAGAAAAAACATCTGCCGCATAAGTTGCTGCATTGTCTTTTCCTATCGAAGGTCCGTGCCAACCGACTTCAACCAAAACATTTTGGACAGGTTGTTCAACAATTACTCCTTCACTTTTTGGCAAAGGCGGATGTTCAACCAATGGAAAATCTTTGAACGGGTCAACTTCACGAGGTTTCCAATCACCAAAATACTGTTCAGCTAAGCGGAAAACTTCTTCGGGCTTAACATCACCGGTAACTACCAAGGCTGAATTATTCGGAACATAATAACGCCCTTGAATAGTTCGCATTTTTTCCGTCGTGGCGGTCGAAACTGTTTCGCGGGTGCCGAGCGGATTTTTTCGCGTCGGGTATTTGAAGAAAAGTTTTTCTTTAAGTGCTTTATCTAAATAATAAAACGGATTTGATTCGTTGCGGTCAATTTCACCAATGACAACTTGTTTTTCGCTCTTAAATTCTTCTTCGTCAAAAACCGGAAAACGCACCGCATCTTTGATAAATCGCATAGCGGTTGAGATGTATGGACTGGTTGTGGTGAAGTAATAATTAACGACTTCTTCGCGGGTTGATCCGTTGTAGGTAATCCCAAGCTGCCCGATGTCATCTAAATAATTAACATCACCGATAGCAGGTTGAAATTTCATTTGGGCATCGCAATCTTTGCTGTTGTAATAGCCTGTATTGCCGAATCTTTTGGCTTGTCCGCATCCGTAAACCAATAATGCACGATTGGTTTTAAAGAACATATGTTCGTAAAGATGTGATAAACCGTTTAGTTCGGGAGGTTCGGTAAAAGAGCCGTTTCGCGCCGCCAGCTCGACCGAAACAATCGGCACGCTGGAATCCTGCAAAACAATGACTTCAAATCCATTCGGCAAAACTTTATTGACAAACGGCACTTCGATATTTTGCGTTTGAGCAGGTTTTGACGGCTGACTGTTCGCAACGGCAGTAGGTTTTGCTTTAACCGGCTGTTTTTTCGGCTGAGCCAGAATCGGCATTGAAAAAAAGGTTAAAGCTAAAAAGATAGAAAGAATTTTTTTCACAAACAAAACTCCAAATTTAATAGACGTTTGATGTCAGATATTCCCAAATGGTTTAATCTAAGTAAAAGATTTAACATTTTTACGTAAATAAAAGCAAAAGGTTTATAAAGTTAAAAAGTGAAAAAAGGGAAAAGTGAAAGAGTTGAGGTGGTAACTGATAAATCTAAACAGTTTTTCCAATTAATAAACTTCATTTTTCTTTTGATTTAAGGAGACATTCTGATGGAACGAGATAATTTAACCCACGGTGCCAGAACGGCAATGAATCACAATATGGACATCCGCGAGTGGTGCGAGAATTTTTTGAAGGAAAAAGAGCGCGAAAGCCATTCGGAAATGACCGAAGAAGAATTTG
>DAORIL010000071.1:0-15617 GCA_035438525.1 Pyrinomonadaceae bacterium | reverse complement strand
AAGTCCGACGGATTTGTTCGGGCTTTAATTTAACCGGTGGAAGCGGAATTGTTGATTTAGCAGTTTCTTTGGAGGGGGTTGGATTTTGGGTTTGCTGACTGGACGAACCGTGCAGAATGAATGAAAAATTAGTAATTATCTGCTTCTTTCCATTCTCATAAACCTCAAAATCTTCGGGTTTTAAATCTTTAACAATGTTGCCTTTTTTATCGGTAACGGTAGCATCAATTTGAATTAGTGTGGTAGAGATTTTAACAACGTCATCATCAGGCGGAGTTGGAGTAGGGGTTTGAGCAAAAGTCAGTAAAGCAAATGATAAAATTAAAATAGAAGTAAAGGTTACGTGTTTCATAGAAATTCTCCGTATTTACAAGAATTAAAGTTAAAGGGATTTCCTTTATTCAACCACTTCAAAGTCAATCCACTGCGAGGTTGTTTGATTCGTTGTTAAATCTTTGATAATGACCTGTAAAACATAATCACCGGTTGGAATTTCCGCATTTAATTTCAAATAGCCAAAATCATTTATGCGGTTTAAATCTGCTTGTTTCCCAATATCAGCGGGTTGCGGTTGTCCTTCGGCATAGATTTTACCATCGTAATATAAGTTAGTTTGAACTGTCAGTTTTGGTAAATTAGCGGCTTCAGGCTTGGCATTATAAAGCGTATAAGTGTATGCTACGACTGAATTTCGCTTAAATTTGCGAATTGCCGCGATAGACTGAGAAACGACTGAAGAAAATGCGCTCTCGCCGGATTCGGTTGGAAGAAGATTGCCCTTGGAATCAATTCCGCTGATCATCAAACCAGAAATCAGTAATTTACTTTTGCTCAAATTCGGCACTTCTATGATCTGACTCGATGAACCCAATCGATGAGCGGCTTTATCGCGTAAAGCTGTGCGGAATGTATAAGTTCCGTCTTTTTTAACAGGCACATCAACCGAATATATCAACCCGTCGCGACGGACATCTTCAACCCTATCAAGCGGAATATGCACCGTCGCCGTTCGATTGGTGTCGTCAATTACTTCATTCTTTTCATTCAGCGTAACGGCAACCATATCAAAAACAACCTTTTTGGTAGTGCCTGGTTCGTCCAAAAAAGTAATATCTTTGCCGTCGATGTATAAAAGAGCACGGATAAAATTGCCTTTGTTTGGTGTGTTTGCAAAATAAGAAGAAAGTTTAATATTCAAATCGGCATTCGGAACGGGTGTAGTTAGAGAATAATAAAGTTCGCTATCCTCGGTGCGCGGCTTCGGACGAATTTCTTCGTCAGTTATTCCGTAAAAGCCTGAGCGGGATCTAATGTCCAGATCATCACGTTTTAATTTAATTTGAATTGTATGAAAGTTTTTACCCTTAAATGTTTCTTCTTCCGGTTCATAAGCGAGCAGATAGTAGCCCTTTTCTAATTTTAAGGCTTTCTCAATCGGAACGTGCAGAAAGTTTACACTTTGGTAAAACTTTCCGCCGGTTTCATTAGCTAGCAAAGATAATCCGCTTTGTCGAGCAGCTTCGCTTAGAACATTACCGACGAAGGTATTAGTTATATTTTGTCCGCCGCTTCTTGCCACGCCTTCGACATCGGTTGATGCATCTATAATTGTTGGATTGGTCACACCTCTCACTTCAATTGAATTAATGACCACTGAAGCACGATTTGCTAATGATGCAGTGTCTTTGATCAAAGTATCTGAATCAGAAGTTTTGTTTATCAAAGAATCTGAAAAGAAAAAGACTATCTTTCTTCCACTCATTGGAAACATTCCTTTGATAACATAGCGGAGCGTTCCATGAACGCCGAAAGACTGTTTTTCCATCGTAAAATCCATTAATCTTTCACGATTTTCTTTGTCTTTTTCACTTTCAGTCGGCTGACCGTTTACCTTTAATTCTCCGCCCAAGTCCTTCTGGTCGCCAGTGCCTTTTGGATTGGGAGCTATCCCAAGCGGCGGCAGCCAACGAATTTTCTTGATGATTTGCAGGAGCTGACCTTTGTCGGAAGTATATTGCTGAAGCAAAGAGCTTCCGGCACGGGTTTGATAAATAGCAACCAGATCATTAGGAAGCATTTGTTCATTGACAAATTTTTCTAATGCTTGGCGGGCGGCGATTATTCCACCAATCGTAGCTTGTGCATTTCCATCGTCAACAACAAAAGCAATAATTCTCCCAGCCTCTTTCGGACGAAATGCAACGGGCGGAATCTGGCTCTTTTTTTCTTGTTTTGCCGCCAATGTTTGCTCGGTCGAAGCGGAATCCAGCATTCGGCGGATGTAAGAAAAATTAGTGATTTTTTGCACCTTTCCGTCTTGCAGAATCTCGAAGTCTTCAGGACTTAAATCAGTGACAGGATTTCCTTTTTTATCAACCACAACTGCGTCCAACTGAACCAAACTGGTCGAAACTTTAACGACATCATTCTCATCATTGTTAGGCGGAGTTGGTGTTGGCTTTTGGGCAAAAACTGATAAAACAAACAAAAGAGTCAAAAAGACAGTGAAAATAAAGTGTTTCATAGAACTACTCCGTTATAAATGGAGGGTTTTGATTGACATGGATTTTTTGTGAATCCGTTGAAGTATCCAAAATGATGGATAAAGTTTATATTTGAAGCTAAATTTAGTCAATGTTTTTCAAAATTAGTTTATTAGATTTCATTAATCTACGCCTTTTCAGAGAGTTAAGCTGTTCCCGGAGCAAAATTTATGATAACTGAATTCCCATCATAGTCTTTTATCAAAATTAGTCCTTCACCAATAATCCGGTATCTTTCTCTTAAAACAACTTGTTCAAAACAAATTCTATCAACGGCAATGCCAAAAGTTATTTTGAAGCGGATTGTTTGGCTGGGTAAATTTCGATCATTCCATCTGACAATTGCGCTGAATAATGCAAAACTCCGTCGGCATGTTTTTCGGCTACAAAGGCTAAATCAAAAGTTTTTGAATACCATTGAACTGTGGATTCAAGAGTTTTTGTGCGGATGACGATCAGATTCAGTTTAATCATTACTAGACATCCATTCGCACTAAACCGCGTCGGATAGCAGTAGTTGTAGCAGCAGTTCGGTCAGAAACACCGAGTTTATCGAAAATATTTTTAATGTGAGTTTTGACTGTATTTTCCGAAACATCCAAACCAAAAGCGATTTCTTTATTGGTCATTGCGCCGACGAGCATTCTGAGAACAATTAGTTCACTTGGGGTTAATTCTTCCATTCCCAAATGTTCGGTTAAAACCTCGGCAACATCTGTTGGAATATATTTTTTCCCAGTAGCAACAATCCGAATCGCTTTGACCAGTTCAGCAGGCGAAATATCTTTCAAAACATAGCCTAATGCACCCTGTTTCAGGGCTTTAGAGATTTCGCCGTCGCCTGCCCGAGGGGCAAGAATAATGATTTTGGCATTGGGAGAATGATCACGATAAGTTTTAACATCATCAATCGCACAAGTCTCTTTCAAACGCAGACTCATCAACGTCACATCAGGTTGTCGGGTTTGAAAGAGTTTGAAGCCTTCTCCGCTGGTAGTTGCCTCTCCGACTATTTCAAAATCGGCTTCGGCAAGCAAAACAGAGCGAATTCCAACGCGAATCAGTGTTTCATTTTCGATGATTAAAATTTTTATCGGCACAAAAAATTGAAAATTTAGTAATCTCTTAACTGGTAATCTTTCCAATCATAAACGCCGTCACCATTTAAATCAAAGTGCATTCCGTCTTGGGCAAGCAAATAGGTAATCTCGCCTTGCGGTGCGCCGATCAATCTTAAAACTTCCAGCTGCACTTTATTACAAGCTAATTCAGCAGCCTGTCCGGAATAATCTTTGCCGGCTTTGTATTGTTCGATATGAATTCCTTCGTGAATCAGAACGCTGGCTAACCAGGTAACAGAAGAGTCGAAAGTTTTACGGGCAATATCAATATTGCTTTTAGTAATATCCGCGCCGCTGCGGCTATTTGCTTTGATCAATTTGACGTTGTTGTAAAGCGTCGTATAGCGCGAACCGGCTTTGTCCCGCAGTAAAACGCATGCTTCTTTGATTTTTTTGACAAAATCTTCATGCGAAATATATGCCGCATCGCCCAAAATCATCATTCCCATAACCTAAACCTCCTCTGGTGATAAATATGTCTATAAAGGGTGACGCTCCGGGTAAAACATTTTGCAGTTCATTACAGATTTTTCGATTTTGCGGAGTTTTCAAGGATTTAACCAAATTTGATAATCAGTTACAATAAATAAAGTTATGAACAAAAAACTAAAGAAAAAGTTAAAACAAAAACTTTTGAACCGGATTGAGCGAAAAGTGATCGGCTATCACGTTTATCGTTCGACTGACGAAAATTTGCCGTTTGTCTTTTGGGCAAGATTGACTGATGACCCTATTCCCGAAGGAAACTTTAATGATCCGGCGGCTGAAGTCGGCAAACGCTATTTTTATAAAATGACGCAGGTTTTTGAAAACGGAACCGAAAGCTCACCGATCACACCGAAAAGCAGTTTTACCGACCACGCCGGAAATGTTCACGATCAAAACCCTTTAGTTGATTTTGTCGGCTACAATATTTATCGCTCGGCAGATGAAAATGTTCCGCTTGACCAATGGGAACGCCGTAATCGAGAACCTCTGAAAACTACCGAATTCAAGGACGAAGGCGTAGAATCCGGCGAAATTTACTTTTATTACATTCGGGCAGTTGATTCACGCGGAACAGAAAGCGCACCGGGAGAAATTACGAAAGTTTTGCGGAAATAAAAGTGAGATAAAGGGTCTGAATAAATTTACACATTTGAAATTTTGATTTTCAACTTTTTTATCCTTACTTATGCATTAATATCTACACATCTTTTGAAAATTAAAATTCAACATATTTTCAAAGATTTTAGCTCCGTGAGGAGCGATATGTTTATAGCCAGCGTTGGAAAAAGAGGTCGGAGTTCCGTCGGAACGGCATAGTCCAAAAATTATATGCCGTTGCTCTGCAACTCGTGCTTTTTGTTTATCGAAATAGCTATAAATATGACGTTCCTCTGGAACTAAAAAACACAAATCAAACTTCTGTAGATACTAAAACTGACGCATAGATTTCTGCTTTTGATTTTTAGCACTCTACGAAACTCCTTTTGCCGAATCCCAACTGCCTTGTAACTTTCTGAGCAAAACAATTTGTCCGCCGTGATGCGCGTTGTGGAGATTGATCTGTGAAAAGACCGATCCCCATTCCGATTTATTTTTCTCGGAAACAGGTTGGCTAAATTTGTCTTCATCAGCATTTTCGAGTAATTCGCGCCATTCGCTCATAATTGCTTCAAAATCTGCAATTTCTGCCTGCCATGCATCTTCCGAAATATTCTCCCCGCTTTCAAAAGTTTCGTCGTTATTGCTCTTTGGATAAACGTAATCTATCCCCTTGAAACGCTCCAAATAAGCCCGATTGTAATAATTCAAATGGGCGAGAATTGCCCAAATCGAATTATCCACCGTTTCAGGTTTCCAAGCCGCTTGCTGAGCGGTCAAATTTTGGAGTGCATTTCTTAATGCCACAAACCAAGCGTTGTGATTGTAGGTAGTTGTAAATTGTTCGACTAAAGCTGCTTTTAAGTTCATAAAATATTGCTGATCAGATAACTGTTTAAAAGTCTCATTTAAAATGCTTTTCTCAAATAGAATACTCCTCAAACCGCTCCCAAATCAAGAATTTAGCCGGTGCGTAAATATCCGCAGTTGGTCAAAAGCCTCAGTAATGTTTATTAAAC
This sequence comes from Pyrinomonadaceae bacterium, assembly GCA_035438525.1. Lineage (GTDB taxonomy): Bacteria > Acidobacteriota > Blastocatellia > Pyrinomonadales > Pyrinomonadaceae > JAIBCC01. The sequence continues at coordinate 9,848 of DAORIL010000071.1, read as the reverse complement.
AACACTAATAAAATCAACAATTAAGCTACTGGCATAACATTTGCCACTAAATAAAATGATTGGGTTTTCTATTGAGGAGAGTGAGAATTTGAAATTTGCTGAATAAAAGGAGGTATCAAAATGAAAAACTATTTAACAAGACTTTTGAAAATAATAATTGTCTTTAGTTTGATAACTTCAACCTCATTTATTTTCGTTGTCAAAACTGCTTTTGCCCAAGACCCATTGGTCAGTTTAAGTTGGCACGTCAAGGCTGTTGACGATCATTACGATAATAAGCCGAAGATTTCGACCGAGTTCGGAATTCCTAAATCAGGAATCATTCGAGTTGAAGAAAAGATAATGCCTTATCTGTCGCTCGGAAAAGCCGGACATCAATATTGGATTATTCAGCATAGATTGAGAGGTTCTTCTGCAGCCTGGGAAAACGGTGTTCCTTATAAAAAAGATTTGGAGGTAAGATGCACACCCGAACCGCGTATTGATAAGAAAAACCTTGAATGCGTTTACAAATATGAATCTTTGCCCGGAATCGAGAAATACATCTTTCGAGTTCTGCTGATTCCCAACTTTTATTGGACAGGTTCGGCAAATCATACGCCTGAACAAGCTCTTGCTGTTAGTGTTAACTTCATTTACGGCAATACGGACGACGATGAAAATAATTTGTCAGAGCTAAACGGTAGTTGGACGGGTGACAATTGGGGAAACATTGTAATCAACAGTAATGGAACTGTTTTTTCCGGCACTTACACTTCAACTTTTGTATCCGGAGAAAAAGGCAGATTTGAGTTTAGAAAATTAAGTAATGGCAAATACAGCGGAACCTGGAACGATCCGGATGGAATTCACAAAGGCACAATTGACAGTGTAACAATTTCGCTTGACGGCAACACGATCAAGGTTATTTGGAAAGCCACAGACGGCAGAAACTTAAAAGGCACATCAACTTGGAAAAAACATTCAACTGCAAAGAATAATTTCCGCTTAATTGTTTATCAGGATATTCAATTTCAAGGTAAAAGCCTTGTAATTACAGGAGATGTCCCGAGACTTGGTGAGCTTGGTTTCAATGACGGTATCTCTTCATATCGCGTCACGGGCGGAACCTGGTTACTCTGCGAACATTACGATTATCAAGGCGAATGTTTTGAGGTTAGCAGTGATAATTCCAATTTATTAAAGATTAATTGGAATGACAAAATTTCATCAATTCGCAGAATAAGATGATTTAATTCCTCAACTTAATTTGAGGAGGATTAAAATGAAAAAGATATTTACCTTATTAATTTTCAGTTTCGGATTGCTGATCGGAACCGTCCATGCGCAGCAAACCGAAAAACCTTCCGTTGCCAGAACAGCTTTCTGGACTGATGGAAACACGGAAGTTTATTTGATTGAAAAAGGCAGCGGAATCAATAATTTCGGGCTGATGGTTATTTCAAATCGAAAAAATTTGAAAGTTTTTTATCGCACATCAATAAACAGTTCCAAAGATGTTTTGAAAGAATTGATTCCTGTCAAAACGGTCAATGATAGAAAGTATTACGAATTTGGTCATCATTTCAGCCGCACGACGATTTGGATGGCGATTGAATTTAAGTTGAATAACAAACTAATTGACGCGTTGACCAAAACATTTTACGACGGAATTTTTGAGGTTGTGCCGAATGAGAAGTTTCCTGCGAAGTGAAAAGAAGGATGGAATGAACAAGAAATTTTCCAATTATCTTAAACATATTTGGCTGATCTTTTTCGTTTTCTATCTTCTTTTGTCTAATATCAACGCACAAATTTACGATGGCACCTATACCGGGACTTTTTCAGGCTCAACTGTCAAAGAATATGATGCAGGTAAAACAAAAATCACGACAACCCCAAAACAAATTACCTTTATAGTTTCAACCAAAAACGGTTTGCAGATTGATGGCGAAATAGCTGGCGAATGGGAATATCTTGGCGAAATGTATGGTAAACCAAGCATAGAAAAAAAGAATTGGAGCAAACCAATTATGATTTGCCGAACCGATTTAGCTGATTCTTCAGCACTTTCAAAAGTTAAATTATTGAATTTTTCGTGTCAGGGATACGCTTACCTTGATGTAATTACGTTGACGGGAACAATTAGCAACGGAATGATGACAGGAAAATGGCAAGTCAGAGATATACCGAACGGGATTGGCACATTTCAAGCAGCAAACTCAAACCATTCGCTACTTCCGACTAAAACAGACAGTAGCGTTAGATTCAGTGGTGTCAGCGGACAAGTAGAAGTTTGGCACGAAAACGAAACTGAAAACGACAGCAAGATCGCCAAAATTGATACGGTTTTGTATGAAGGCGACCACATTAAAACTGCTGAAGATGCAACCTGTATTTTGAGCTTTGCGGATATGTCCACTTTTGTTATGAAACCCGAAACGCACATTATTCTGGCAAAAACTAATGGATCAGAATCAAAATTAAAATTAGTAATGGGAAACATAATCGCCAATGTTAAGAAAATGATAAAAGACGGTTCTATGGAAGTTGATTGCGATCAAGCAGTTGCCGGAATAAAGGGAACAAAATTTGAACTTTGGGAATTAGGCAATAATTTAGGAACTACGCTCAAAGTTGATGAAGGAACGGTTGAATTTCGACACAAAATATCAGGAAAAATTACATTGGTAACAAGCGGGCAAACTGTTTCAGCAAATGCTACAGGTTTTATTCAAGGACAAATTAATCCAACTCTTATCGAAAAAGAACTGTTTTTTAATGGCAATGATTACGGTGTTAGCAATAGTGGAAAATCTCCGACTTTCATACTAGCTTCTGCTTCTAAAATCACTTTCATAATGACTTATCACTGGAATTCAGGTCGCGGAGCAGAGTCAGGAACAATTACGCTAATTGGTGAAAACGGCAGAAAATACGGACCTTGGAATGTGATTGTAAATAACAAAGTTTATTGGGAAATCAGACCAAATGTAATCATTCCGGCAGGACATTATAAGGTGATTGATTCTGACCCGACAACTTGGTCGCAAAATTCGGGATCAGGCGGTTTTGGAATGGTGCGTATCAAAGGATACGAAATTAAATAGCTATGTATTTATTGAGAGGATTTACAGTTTGGCTCTTGATAATTTTCGCCGAAAGCGTCCATGGCACTTTGCGGCAATTATTCCTTGCGCCAGTGGTAGGAGATTTTAACGCACGACGTATCGCCTTTTTTATCGGAATGCTCCTGATTTTTTTGATTACATACTTTTTTATTCAATGGATTGCTGCTCCAACAATTAAATCTCTTTTTGCCGTTGGCTTAATGTGGCTGATTTTGACCGCACTGTTTGAATTTGGGTTGGGAATTTTTGTCATGAATTATTCGTGGGAGCGAATGTTTGAAGATTATGACATTTCACGTGGCGGACTGATGGGATTTGGGCTTTTGTTTATGTTATTTGTGCCGTTTTTGGCGACAAAATTGCGCGGAATTAAACCGCAGATTTACGGAGTATGATGCCATTTACATTGGAACAATTTTTAGCTATTTTTGCGGAATATAATCAAGCCGTTTATCCAATGCAACTGTTATTGATAGCCGCCGCCGTCTTTGTAACTTTTTCAGCAATTAAACCAAACAAAAATTCAAGCAAATTTATTTCAGCAATTCTGGCTTTTTTCTGGCTTTGGATGGGAATTGGTTATCAGCTGACGTTTTTCTCACGAATCAATCAAGCCGCTTTTATTTTCGGTGCAGTATTTATTGCTCAGGCAATAATTTTATTCTCTGCCGGTGTGCTGAAAAACGACTTGTCCTTTCATTTTTACAGTGATGCAAAAGGTTTCTTCGGAATTTTTCTAGTAATTTACACTTTGATTTTTTATCCGCTTCTTGGACTGTTTTTCGGACATAACTATCCGAAAACTCCAACTTTTGGATTACCTTGTCCAACTACGATTTTTACTTTAGGACTGTTTTTGCTGACTGATAAAAAAGTGCCTTTTTATATCTGGATGATTCCGATGGTTTGGTCTTTAATTGGCTCCTCGGCAGTATTTTTACTTGGTATTTATGAAGATTTCGGGCTTTTGCTCGCCGGATTTATTGCTGCTTGTTTTTATTTTGTATCAAACCGAAAAGAACAGCAATTATTTTATTTTATGAGGTGAAATTATGAGTAACACAATTCACAAACAATTATCGTGGACTATCTTTTTGAGATTTTACAGTAATCAAAACATTGGTCGCAGCACAAGATTAGGAGTCTTTGAAAATGGAAACGATTACTGGATTGAAGACGGATTGCCCTTAAATGGAATTGATTATGAAACTGACGACAATTCTTTGAACCTTCAAATTATGCTCGGTGATAAGCTGACGCACACGATAAAAAATGTCAAAAACGTCAAAATCAATTTTAGCTTAGACGAAATCAATGATGGACTCGATATTACTGATAAAGAAGGAGTAACAACTATTTTGCGTTTTGAAAATTAGGAGGGACGAGATGATTGAAGCATTAAGATCAGAATATGACGATGAATATTTAAACAGATTGCAGCGAACGATGCCTCATCAAACTCCAAAAAATCAACAGAAAATTCGTTGCAGTGTGTGCGGAAAATTTTATTTTGTTGATGATGAAATATTTGAGCAGTTAGTAAAACTGATGAAATACGATTTGGACAATCAAGTTCTTTGTGTTGATTGTGATCGTGAATATAAAAATGCGGTTTTAAATAAAAACAATGATTAAAGCAAAAATTAACGGCGAAACCAAAGAATTTAACGATGGAGTTTCAATTTTAGAGGCCTGTCAGAGTTTGGGAATCGATATTCCGACTCTCTGCCACGATGACCGACTGAAACCGAGCGGACATTGCCGAATGTGCATTGTCGAAGTTGCGGGAGCAACCCGTCAAGCGGCTTCGTGTCAAACAAAATTGACCGAGGGAATGGATGTTAAAACTCACTCACCAAAAATCGAAAAAAACCGCCAAGCAAACTTAAAAATGCTTGCACTCAATTATCCGCTCGAAGATTTTTTGCTCTATCCAGATAAAAAATTTCACGCACTTTGCCAACAATACGGACTGATAGATACAGATTTCGCCCAACCCGCAAAGTCTATTGATGATAGCCACACTTTTATTCAAGTTGATATGACTCGATGTATTGATTGTTTCGCTTGCGTTCGAATTTGCGAAGAGTTGCAAGGACAATTTGTCTGGCAAGTCATTGATCGCGGACACGAAACAAAGATTTTGCCCGACAATTTCGGCAAATTCGGTGAAAGTTCGTGTGTTTCCTGTGGCGCGTGCTCGGACGTTTGTCCGACGGGTGCTTTAGAAGATAAATCAATTCTGAAAAAGGGAGTGCCAACCGATTGGACCAAAACCGTCTGTCCATACTGCGGAACAGGCTGCGAAATGGAAGTCGGGACGCGAAACGGTGAAATTGTTCAAATTAAACCCGCCAAACACACGCCCGTCAATAACGGACATCTTTGCGTTAAAGGTCGTTACGGTTATGAATTTGCCCAATCAAAAGACCGCATCACCGAACCGATGATTCGCCAGAAAGACGGCACTTGGAAAGAAGTTTCATGGGAAGATGCTTTTGATTACACCGTCAAAGAACTACGCCGGATCAACGAGACTTACGGCAAAGAAGTTATCGGCGTTCTCGGTTCGGCACGAGCGACAAATGAAGAAAATTATCTCGCTCAAAAATTTGCCCGCGTTTGTTTTGAAACAAATAATGTTGATTGCTGCGCCAGAGTTTGCCACACGCCATCTGCCGCCGCTCTGAAAATGATGCTCGGCACCGGGGCAGCGACTAATTCTTTCCACGATGTCGAACTCGCAAAAACGCTGATGATTTGCGGTTCAAATCCGACCGAAAATCATCCGATTGTCGGTGCAAAAATCAAACAGGCAATTATCAAAAACGGTTTGAATTTAATCCTCGTTGATCCACGCAAAACGGAACTTGCCAAATATGCCAAAATTCATCTCCAACACAAAGCCGGAACAAATATTCCGCTTTTTAATTCAATTGCTTATACGATTATCGAAGAAGGTTTGACGGATGATGAATTCATCAAAAACCGGGTGGAAGAATTTGACGAGTTTTGGGAATTTTTGGGTGATTACGCCCCCGAAAAAGTTGCGGAAATTTGCGATGTTCCAGCCGATTTAATTCGTGAAGCAGCGCGAATGTATGCAACGCAAAAACCTTCGATGAGTGTTCACGGACTCGGAATGACGGAACATATCCAAGGCACGGAAAGCGTGATGTCACTCGTCAATATGGCTCTCATCACGGGTAATATGGGCAAACGCGGAACGGGTGTCAATCCTTTGCGCGGACAAAATAACGTCCAAGGCTCGGCTCAAATGGGTTGCGATCCGGGAATTTTGACGGGCAGTATCGCCATCGAAGAAGGACGTGAACATTTTGAAAAAGTCTGGCAAACAGCAGTTCCGACCGCAAAAGGAAAAAGTTTGCTTGCAATGCTCGATACTGCTGCTAAAGGCACACATAAAGCCCTTTGGGTTATCGGCTACGACGTTTATCTTTCACAAGCAAACACAGAAGCGACCGGAAAATCGTTTGAAGGAATGGAATTAGTTATCGTTCAGGATATGTTTATGAATGAAACCGCGAAACATTTTGCTCACGTTTTCTTTCCGGCTGTTTCTTCGTTTGAAAAAGACGGAACTTTTATGAATGGTGAACGCCGAGTTTCTCTGCTCCGCCAAGTTATTGAGCCGAAAGGAAATGCCAAAAACGATTGGGAAATCATTTGCGGTTTGGCAAAAGCCTACGGCAAAGGCGAATATTTCAATTTCAATTCAGCCGAGGAAATTTGGAACGAAATCCGCGAAGTTTGGCGCGATTCTTATGGAATTACTTACGAACGGATTGCCGAAAGCGGTTTGCAATGGGGCTGTCCCACGACCGATCATCCCGGCACCGAATTTTTGCATCAGGATTCTTTCACTAAATCAAAAACTGCCGCTTTGAAACGCATCAAATATCGCCCGACTCAGGAAATAATGAACGAAGAATTTCCGTTTCGATTAACTACGGGGCGGCATCTTTATCATTTTAACGCAGGAACGATGACCATGCGAACCGATATTGTCAAAATTCATCCGACCGATGTTTTGGAAATCTCTCCGCAAGATGCTGGAAAACTTTCGCTTATTAACGGCGAGAAAGTTCGAGTGAGAAGCCGTTACGGTCAAGCCGTTTTACCTGTTCACATTGTTTCAAAAGTAAAATCCGGCGAGCTTTTCACGACTTTTCATGATGCTGAAACCAAACTGAATCGAATCACTAGTAATTATCGTGATAAATATGTTCAGGCACCTGAATATAAGGTAACAGCCGTCCAGATTGAGAAAATTTTGGATTGATTCAAAAACGATTTGCCAAAACAATATTTTTCAAATAAATTTTCTAAAACGATTTTTCAGAGGCAAATTTGTTAATCCCCAATTGGATAAAATCTATTTTCCAAACGGTTTTCTATACCGTTTTAGTTTTCCTTTGCCTTTTTTCCTCAGTATTTGCCCAACAATTCCGCTTTGACCATTGGACGGTGGACGAAGGTCTGCCGCAAAATTCGGTTTATTCGATCACGCAAACTCCTGACGGCTATCTGTGGATGACCACTTTTGACGGCTTGGTTCGTTTTGATGGCGTTAGATTTACGGTTTTTAACAAAGCGATTCTGAAAGACCTTCCTTCCAATCGTTTTGTCGCCGTTTTTGCCGAAACGGACGGAACTCTGTGGGCGGCATCCGATACCAACGGGTTAATAAAATACAAAAACGGGCAGGTTCAAGCAATCACTGAAGTTGATGGCTTGCCGTTAAAACGACTCTATCAAATCCAACAGGATGTAGATAAAAGTCTTTTGGTTACAACGCTTGACGGTTTTGTGCGTCTGAAAGAGGATAAGTTCAGCCTTGAAAAAAAACAGGACGTTCGGGATTTTAGAATCTACATTTCGCCTTCCGGCTGGCGTTGGGAGCTTGACGCAAATGGTTTACGCCGAATCAATCAGGCTGGAGTCAAAGAAGAATTTGCCATTCCCTTTGATGTCAAAAAAATCACCGATGACCCCACGCTTAACTACATTTCGACAGTGCCGTTGTTTGAAGATAAATCAGGCTCTCTGTGGCTGGCTGCGGGAGGTAATCTTTACCGTTTTAAAAATAGTGAAGTCTCGACTTTTACGGCTAAAAACGGAATGCCCAATAGTATTGTGACCGATATTGCGGAGGATTCAGAAGGGAAGATTTGGATCGGAACTAATAAAAACGGAGTTTGCCAGCTAACCGAAAATAGTTTGATTTGCTACGACAAATCCAAGGGATTGAGCAGTAATTTTGTCCGCGATATTTTTCTTGACCGTGAAGGAACGCTTTGGATCACAACCGATGACGGCGGGATCAACCGCGTGACTAAAAAAGCCGTGACACCGCTTTCCGTCAGTGATGGGATTTTGGACAAAAATATTTATCCGATTTTTCGGGACAGTTCGGAGAATCTTTGGGTTGGCTCGTGGAAAGGTCTTTCGCAAATAACCAACGGAAAAATAAAAAATTACTCGCTCAATAATCCGCTTCTTTATGAATTTGTTCAGGCATTGCACGAAGATAGTCAGGGACGGCTTTGGATTGGAGCAGTCGGCGGAGTTCAGTATTTGAAAGATGGTAAATATCACGATTTTACCTCTCAAACAGGTTTCGCAATAGGTGAGGCGGATTACTGGGATATTCACGAAAGCCGTGACGGAACGATTTGGTTTGCTACTAATCAGGGTTTATTGAAACTGCAAAACAATGTGCTAAAACGGCTCACTACCGAAAACGGTCTGCCAACTAATGATGTCAGATTAATTTTTGAAAAAAAAGATGGTTTTTTCCTACTCGGCACCTATAACGGCTTATCAGTAATGACCGCCAATGGAGAAATTCAACAAACTTTTACCGAAAAAGATGGATTAGCGGGAAATTTCATTCGTTCAATTTATGAAGATGCCGACGGAACGCTCTGGATCGGAACTTACGACAGCGGATTATCGCGGCTCAAAGTTGGCAAATTTACCAACTACAACACTTCCAACGGAATGTTCAGCAACGGCGTTTTCGCCATTCTCGAAGATAATCGCCAAAACTTTTGGATGTCGAGTAATCAGGGAATTTATCGCGTCTCAAAACAAGAATTAAACGATTTTGCCGATGGGAAAATTTCAAAAATCACCTCAACAGCTTATGGAAAATCCGACGGAATGCTCAATCCCGAATGCAACGGCGGACGGCAGCCTTCGGCACTCAAAAACAAAGACGGCAAATTATGGTTTCCAACCCAGGACGGCGTGGCAATTATTGACCCAGAAGCAGTTCCATTTAACCCGAATCCGCCGCCGGTGGTGATTGAATCCGCTGTATTATCGGGAAATAGCGTTGATATCAAAGACAAGCTTGAGATTCAGCCAAATCAGGATAATTTAGAAATTCGTTATACGGGACTAAGTTTTATCAAATCTGAACAGACCCGTTTTCGTTATAAATTGGAAGGATTAGACGAAATTTGGACGGAGGCAGGCACGCGGCGCGAGGCATTTTACCCGTATCTGCCGCCGGGAACTTATACTTTCAGAGTCATTTCGGCAAATTCGGATAATGTTTGGAATGAGCAAGGAGCAACCCTGAAAATCACGGTTTATCCTGCTTTTTACCGAACCTGGTGGTTCTTGACTTTATCTGTTTTGGCAATCATTGCCATTATCTATTTTTGGAATCAAGGTCGAATTGACCGACTCAAACGCGAGCGGGCAACC
>DAORIL010000070.1:0-15783 GCA_035438525.1 Pyrinomonadaceae bacterium | reverse complement strand
AGTAATTGATATTGGCAGTAATGACGCAACTTCGCTCAAGGCCTACACGGGCAAACATCGCAAAGTCGGAATTGATCCGACCGGCAAAAAATTTAAGGAATATTATACCGATGACATTGATTTGATTCCTGATTTTTTCTCGGCAGACGCTTTTCGAGAATTGTTTCCAAACGAAAAAGCTAAAATAATCACTTCGATTTCAATGTTTTACGACTTGCCGAGTCCGACTGATTTTGTCCGTGATATTGAACAATGTCTTGACAATGAAGGCGTTTGGCATTTTGAACAAAGTTATATGCCGAGTATGCTGCGGACAAATTCTTACGATACGATTTGCCATGAACATCTCGAATTTTATTCATTGAAAGTGGTCAATGATTTATTAAACAAATGCGGTTTGAGAATTATTGATGTCCAAATGAACGACATCAATGGCGGAAGTTTTGCCATTACTGCTTGTAAAAATGGCGCATCGTATCAATCAAACACGGCAGTTATTAATTGGCTCCTTAAACAGGAAGAAAACCTCGGTTTGAATACTGCAAAACCTTATCTAGATTTTCAGGAAAGAACTATTAAACATCGGGAAAATCTATTGGAACTGCTCGAAGCCTTAGTTGCTGACGGTAAAAAGATAATCGGTTACGGTGCCAGCACAAAAGGCAATGTTTTATTACAATATTGTGGAATTACGTCGCGTTTGATTCCGTATATTGCTGAGGTCAATGAAGATAAGTTCGGAAGTTTTACGCCTGGAACCTTGATTCCGATTATTTCCGAAAAAGAAGCCAAAGCGATGAATCCCGATTATTTTTTTGTTTTGCCGTGGCATTTCAAAAATAATATCTTAGAACGCGAAAAAGATTACATAGCACAAGGCGGTAAGTTCATTTTTCCTCTGCCAATTATTGAAATAATTTAATTTGCAATGCTAATTCAGCTCAAAGAAAAAATTAGACGTTCCCTTTATTCGGTTATTCTGCCGCCGCGTGTCCCGCTGTCTTTTTCACAGGCTGGTGAAGATGCGGTTTTAAGATTTTTGTTCAAGGATAAAAACCTTAATCAAATATCGTATTTAGACCTTGGAACCAATTTGCCTGATCATTTTAATAACACTTATTTGTTTTATAAAGATGGTTCAAGAGGTGTTTGCGTTGAAGCAGATAAATCATTGATTCCCATCATAGAAAAAGTTCGGCCAGAAGACAAAATATTAAATGTTGGAGTAAGTATCAAAGGCGAAAAAGAGGCGGATTTTTATATTTTCGAGATTAGCGGATTCAACACATTTGACCAGACAGAAGCCAAAAAACGCGAGTCTTTTGGGACATTTAAAATTACCGAGGTTGTCAAAGTTCCGCTATTGGATATCAATACCATCATCAAAAACAACTTCAAAACTTATCCTGATTTACTTTCGGTGGACATAGAAGGATTGGATTTACCTGTGCTAAAGACATTAGATTTTGAAAAATATCCGATTCCTGCCATTTGTGTTGAGACTTGTGTTTATAGTGAAAACCATATTAGACCAAAAGACAAAACTATCGAAGAGTTTATGTTGACCAAAGGTTATGAGGTTTATGCCGATACCTATATCAATACGATTTTTGTTAATAAAAAATGGTTTTATTCATCGTAAAATATGAGCGTTTTGATTTTTGGCATTAATGGGCAAGATGGCTATTATTTGTCTGAGATTTGCAAAAAAAATGGATTAAATGTTTTAGGCGTTTCCCGTTCCAAAGGCGATTGGATAAATGGAGATGTGAGCAATTTTCAGTTTGTCGAATCTCTGATCAAAAAACATCAGCCAACTCATATTTTTCACTTTGCGGCAAATTCTACTACTCAACATTACGCTTTATTTGAGAATCACGAAGCAATTTCGACCGGAACATTAAATATTCTGGAAAGTGTCCGTTTACATTCTCCAAATTCACGGGTGTTTTTATCAGGAAGCGCAATGCAGTTTGAAAATAAAGGCTTGCCGATTGATGAACAAACACCTTTTCAAGCTAGTAGTCCGTATTCCGTCGCCCGGATTCAATCGGTTTATGCGGGCAGATATTATCGGGGAAAATTTAATCTAAAAATTTATGTCGGTTATTTTTTTAATCACGACAGCCCTTTGCGGACTGAGACACATATCAACCAAAAAATAGCGATGTTTGTCAAAAATATTGATAAACATGCTAAGCAAAAACTTGAGATTGGCAATATTAAAACCAAGAAAGAATTCAATTTTGCGGGCGATGTGATGGAAGCGGTTTGGCTTTTGGTCAACCAAAACGAAGTTTTTGAAACTGTCATCGGCAGTGGAAAAGCTCATAGTATCGAAGATTGGTTGAAACTGTGCTTTGCTAATGTCAATAAAAATTGGCAAGATTATATTATTACAAAAAGCGATTTTCAATCGGAATATAAAATTTTAGTTTCCAATCCTGCTTTGATAAAATCAATAGGCTGGAAATCTAAAACTTCAATTGATGACTTGGCAAAAATGATGCTGAGATAAAATTTAAAAATGGCAGAAACTCTGGGAACACTAAGCGATAAATTAACTATCGTTAAACTAAAACAATTTCATACTGAAGACGAAGAAAGGCTAAAAAGTTTGAAACAACAAGAAAATCAACTCCAAAATGAGATTGATGAGTTGGTTAAAGATGCAGTAAACGGCAAAATTCCGCCCGATAAACTAACCTTTTCCAGCAACAAAGTTTATAAAAAAGAAGGAAACGAAACTCAGGACTTGACCGGAAGTATCGGACAAGTCTTTGGTATTCTAGCTGATACAAACTGCAAATTATGGCACGTTCAGGAAAAAGTTTATGAGTTTGAGACTGTTCCGGCGGCAGAAAAAGATGGTGTAATTAAAGAATTAGCGATTCTAAATTTGGAGCGTAACAACTGTATTGATGAAATAGACAAACTTTTTGTTTCGTTAATCAAAAAAGGAGTTGATGGGTAAAAAATTTTTAATTGGGCAACTAGCACGTTTTGGCGATTGTTTATACGCTACAACGCTGGCAAAACAGATTAAATATGATTATCCTGATAGCCATATTACCTGGGCGATTGCCGAAAATTATAAGTCCATTTTAGAGTTAAATCCTTATATTGATAGAATTTGGGCAATCCCCCTGGCAGGCGAAGATTATGCTCAGGCAGGTTGGGATAAGTTTGAAACCGAAGCTTTAGAACGACAAGCTAACGGCGAATTTGATGAAGTTATTTTTAGCCAAATTCCGCCGCGAAATTGGATTAGATTTGACGGAACGATCCGCCGCGCAATCTTAAATTCATACGAAAAGCCAATCACTGTTTCAGTTGAACCGGTTATACAATTGTCCGAAGCAGAAGTGAATCGGGTAAAAAGCTACGCCGAAAAAAATAAGTTAGCAGATTTTAAAAACGTAGTTCTTTTTGAATGTGCGCCCGGAAGCGGACAATCTAATGTAAATATTGATTTTGCGTTAAGAGTTGCCAGAACTATTGTTGAAAAAAATAAAGACGTCTCTTTTATTTTATCTACTAATCAAAAATCAGATTTTGCATCTCCGCAAATTATTGATGCCAGTGAATTAACTTTTAGGGAAAATGCCGAACTAACTAAATACTGCACTTTTCTGATTGGCTGTAGTAGCGGAATTACCTGGATTTCGACTTCCGATTGGGCAAAAAAACTGCCGATGCTTCAACTTTTAAATGAAGATTTGATAATTTATGCCGGAATCCATTTTGATTTTGAGTTAAATAATCTGGATTTTAGTCAGGTTATAGAAATGACCAATTTTGATGAAAGCAAAGTGGTTGATTGTGTAGAATCAATCCTGAGCACGGGAATTGAAAAAAATAAGCCGAAATTTCATCAAAATTACAAGCCGACTTATCACAACTTAAGTGAGCTTAGTAAAGCAATTCGTGCTGAGGAAAGAAGTTTTAAGGAAGTATTGGATTTTATTAAAAATTATGTAGCAACCAACCGGAAAGTGGGTAATAGAATATCCTTAAAATACTTATTTCTAATAGCTTATAGTTATTATCATTGTAATATCAGAGCATCGAAAGAAGGTTTCTTTTTTCAAATCAGAAAGTTTTTTAAATTTATAATATGCAAAAAATCGCACTCATTACCGGAGTAACAGGTCAAGACGGAGCATATCTGTCTGATTTTTTATTGGAAAAAGGATATATTGTTCACGGCATTAAAAGACGAACATCGCTCATCAACACCGATAGAATTGACCATATTATTGAGAGAAAAAATCCGAATTTTATTCTGCATTACGGCGATATGACCGATAGCAGCAATTTGATACGGATCATTCAGCAAACTCAGCCGGATGAAATTTATAATCTGGCAGCACAAAGTCACGTTCATGTTAGTTTTGAAACGCCGGAATATACTGCAAATGCTGATGGAATTGGCACTTTGCGGATGCTTGAAGCCATTCGGATCTTAGGATTAGAGAAAAAAACGCGCATTTACCAAGCTTCAACCTCTGAACTTTACGGCTTAGTCCAGGAAATTCCGCAAACCGAAAAAACGCCTTTTTATCCGCGCTCACCGTATGGAGTTGCTAAACTTTATGCTTATTGGATAACAGTTAATTATCGCGAAGCCTACGGAATGTTTGCCTGCAACGGGATTTTGTTCAATCACGAAAGTCCTGTCCGTGGTGAAAATTTTGTAACGCGAAAAATCACGATCGGATTGGCAAAAGTTGTTCACGGAATTGATAGTCATATTTCACTTGGGAATATGGATGCTAAACGCGATTGGGGACACGCCAAAGATTATGTGGAGGCGATGCACCTTATTTTACAACAAGATACGCCCGAAGATTTTGTCATTGCAACTGGTGTAACTACTTCAATTCGTGATTTTATCAAAATTGCCTGTGAAGAAATCGGGATTACGATTCGTTTTGAAGGCGAAGGAGTGAACGAAAAAGGAATTGTCGAAAAATGCGATAATCCAAATTGGAAAGTAGCCATCGGACAGGAAATTATCAAAGTTAATCCGTATTATTTTCGCCCGACCGAAGTAGATTTATTGATTGGCGATCCGACCAAAGCCAAAGAGAAACTAGGCTGGGAACCAAAATATTCTCTGCGAGAAATGGTTGCCGAAATGTTGGAAAATGATTTAAAGATGTTTTAATAGAATTTGGATGAATCAACACATTTTTCGAGAATATGACATTCGGGGATTAGTGGGAACTGATTTAACCGAAGAAACCGTCAGCATTTTAGCTAAAGCAATTGGCACATATTTTGCCAATCAAGGCGTTAATACCGTCAGTTTAGGCTATGATGCGCGGGAGAGCTCGCCTATTTTTTGCCAAATATTTGCTGATGGGCTAAATCAAACCGGATTAAATGTTCTAAATGTCGGAATGGTTCCGACACCGCTGTTGTATTTTACGCTTTTTACCGAACAGGTTGAGGCGGGTGTGATGATTACCGGTTCGCATAATCCGGCGGCATTTAACGGTTTCAAACTTTGTCTGGACAAATCAACTTTGCACGGCGAGCAGATTCAAAAAATTAAGGAAATTGCGCTAAATCAATCTTTTTCAAATGGTAACGGAATTGTTAAAACCAAAGATATTTCGGACAACTATCTTGATTTTGTCAAAGAAAACATTAATTTAGGCAAGAGAAAATTAAAAGTCATAGTTGATGCGGGAAATGGAATCGGCGGAATTATCGGCGCACCGCTTTATCAGCAATTAGGTTTTGAAATCATCGAATTATTTATCGAACCCGACAGCCGTTTTCCAAATCATCATCCTGATCCAACCGAAGCAAAAAATATGCAGGACGCAATCGAGGCAGTTCACCAGCATCAAGCAGATTTAGCGATTGCTTTTGACGGTGATGGCGACCGAATCGGTGTAGTTGATGAAAAAGGCAATATCATTTGGGGCGACGAATTGATGAGCATTTTTTCGCGTTCAATTTTGGAAAAGCAGAAAGGCGCAACCTTTATTGCTGAGGTTAAATGTTCGCAAAGATTGTTTGACGACATTGAAAAACACGGCGGAAAAGCGATAATGTCAAAAGTTGGTCATTCGCTGATCAAAGCCAAAATGAAAGAAACGAACGCTGTTTTAGCAGGCGAAATGAGCGGACATATATTTTTTGCTGACCGATTTTTCGGATTTGATGACGCAATTTATTCCGGTGCACGACTTTTAGAAATTCTTTCAAAAAGTGATAAACCGCTTTCCGAATATTTAAGCGATTTGCCAAAAGCCGTTAATACACCCGAAATCAGAATTGATTGTGCAGACGATAAAAAATTTGAAATAGTTAAGCGTCTGACCGAAGAATTTAAACAAACTAACGAAGTTATTGACATTGATGGGGCCAGAATTTTGTTTGAAAACGGTTGGGGATTAGTGCGCGCCTCCAATACTCAGGCAATTTTGGTTTTACGGTTTGAAGCCATAGATGAGAAATCGCTCAATGAAATTCAACAAATTGTTGAGGCAAAACTTCAAACTGTCATTAAAACTTTAACTTAAACAGGTAAAAAAAGTTCATAGAATCATACGTTTAAGATAATTTCTGGCTTTTACTTTTACCTTTTACTTTTTACTTAAATTTTATGCAAGCCTTGATTTTAGCCGGCGGCGAAGGAACCAGACTGAGACCGCTTACTATCAATACGCCCAAACCAATCGTCCCGATAGGCAATGAGCCATTTTTGGTCAGGCAAATATTGGCATTAAAATCCGCTGGAATCCATGACATTACGCTTTCACTAAATTATCAGCCAACTGCGATTGAAAAAGTTATCGGCGATGGTTCAAATTACGGTGTAAACCTCAGATACATTGTCGAACCAGCCCCAATGGGAACTGCCGGAGCCTATAAATTTGCGGCAAATCATTTAAAAGAAACTACTTTGGTTCTAAATGGCGACATTTTAACTGACTTAGATTTGTTGGAAATTATTAATCATCATCAAAACTTAAACGCTGATGCTACTATTTTTTTGACCGGAGTTGAAAATCCTTCTGCTTACGGTTTGGTCCAATTTGATGAACAGTTGAGAGTTGTTCGATTTTTGGAAAAACCATCCATTGAAGAGATCGAAAAACTCCAATTAAATACTATCAATGCCGGAATTTATGTTTTAGAGCCAAATGTTTTAGAGTTAATTCCAGATGGCGAGAAATATTCTTTTGAGTATCAACTATTCCCTAACCTTTTAGATCGAAAAGCAAAATTTTATGCTTTTGTTTCAAATGATAATTACTGGCTTGATATTGGCACGCCAACCCGCTATCTCCAAGCAAATCTTGATTTGATGAACGGTAAATATAAATCAAATGTTAAGCTTGCTAATCGAATTGATAATAGTTCGATTATTGGGAAAAATGGTTCAATAAAAAATGGTGCAGAGATAATTAGTTCGATTGTCGGAGAGAGCGTTATTATCGGAGCAAATGCAGTTATCAAAAATTCGGTGATTTGGAGAGGGGCTAAAATTGGTGAAAACTCAAAAGTGGTTGATTCAATTGTTGGTTTTGATTCTGAGATTGAGGAAAATTGTTGCCTCGACAAAGGAATGATAAGTGACGGAGTATTTGATTCAATCGTATGAGAATTTCAATTGCACTCTGCACTTACAACGGCGAAATTTTTCTTTCCGAACAACTTGCCAGCTATTTAAATCAATCCCGATTACCTGACGAATTGGTAATTTGCGATGACCGCTCATCCGATAAAACCGTTGAAATTTTGCAAGATTTTGCCAAAACTGCACCTTTTGAAGTTAAACTTTTTGTTAATGAACAAAACCTTGGTGTAACTAAAAATTTTGAAAAAGCTATTTCTCTTTGCACAGGCGAGATAATTTTTTTATCCGATCAGGACGATGTTTGGATGCCGGAAAAGCTGCAAATCATTGAAAATGAATTTGAAAAGTCTCCTGAAATAAGTTTGATTTTTACGGATGCGGAATTGGTTGATGAAAAACTACAGCCTTTAGGACATAATTTGTGGGAATTTGCTCTGTGGGAATATTCATTTTCTCAATCTAATGCCAAACAAGAATTTAATCCTAACGTTGGATTTGAAACGCTCATCTTTGGCAGAACTGTGGCTGGTTGCAATATGGCTTTCAGAGCCAAAATAGTCAAAGTTTTAATCCCGTTCCCTCAGATGAAAGATTTTTTGATTCATGATGGTTGGATTCTTCTGGCATCATCACTTTTTTTCAAGATAAAGCCTTTTAACCAAGCATTAGTGAAATATAGACAACACGCCAATCAGCAAATCGGAGTTCCGATAGAAAAACCATCGTCTAATTATGAATCAAGAAAAAAGGCTTTTGAAATCTATATTAAAGATTGCCAAGCTGCGCTCAACAGGATTGAATTGCTGAAAGAAATTTGTAAAACAATAGTTAAAAAACACCCAAATTCTATAGCTCCAAATATAAATCCAATGGAGATTCTCGATGCCAGTTACAATAAATTTAATGATGCAATCACTCATTATTCAATGCGTGGAGATTTGCCAAAAAACCATCTCAAACGGATTTCAAGAATTTTGCCCGAATTATTCAAAGGCAATTATCATCGTTATTCAAACGGGCTAAGGAGTGTTTTAAAAGATTTTATTGAGGTAATACGCTAAACTATTACTTTATGCGAGGTTAATTGATTGGATCTAAAACTGAATCAAAAATCGAATTTGCATCCCAAAAAGTATTTCGCTCAAATGTTTAAAGAAGGCGAATTGGTTTTGGATGTTGGCTGTTGGAATTTTAGTTTTAAGAAATATTGCGACGGCATAAATGTAACAAATGTCGAGCATTACGGAGTTGACCGCGAAAATCCAAACGAAGAAATTCCGCAAGATTACACTTTCAAAAAAGTTGAACTAAATCAAGAACCGCTTCCTTTTGCCGATAACACTTTTGACGCAATTATGGCGAGTCACGTCATCGAACATGTTACTGACCAGCTTGGGTTTATGAAAGAACTCTTTCGGGTTTTGAAAGTTGGCGGAACGGTTTATGTCGAATGTCCTTCGGTCAGAAGTATGCTTTTTCCATCAATGCCGTTCAAATATGAAGAGTTTCGCTCGTTAAATTATTACGATGATCCGACGCACTTTGGTCGTCCGCATAGTCCACAAAGTCTCTATCGTTTATTCAGAATGTTTGATGGGGAAGTTTTAAAATGCGATTACATCGTGCAGAAAAGTTTACGCTGGAAATTTCCCTATTTGATTTCAAAAGCATTAATTACGCGCAACGGCGCAATGCTTGAAGAAGTAATTTGGAAAACTTTAGGCTTTGCCGTTTTTGGGATTGCCCGAAAACAAGCAGAAGCAGAACGCAAATACGTTTTGAGCGCATAAAACAAGGGGTTTAGTTAATTTTGTAATGAGTGAAATCGTTGAGATTGCCAAGCAAAAAATATTGATAATTGATTCGGGGATGAAAAATCTTGGCGGGCATAATTTTTCCTACACGCGGGCAGTGCAGGATGCTTTAACAGAAAAAGGTTTTGAAACCGAGGTTTTTGCCAACAAATTATTAACCGAAGATTTAGCCAAAAGTTCGGGTTATAAACCTGTTTTTACCAATGGGGCTTATGATTTTCCGCCATTTAAGGGCATTAAACGAGATCTTGCCTACATTTACGCACAAAGCGTGATTTATGCTGAAGAATTGGAGCAAGCATTAGGAAATAAACTTTCGGATTACTCCGCCATCTTTTGTCATACCATCGGAGATTTTGAGCTAATTGGTTGGAATCGTTTTCTTTCCCGTAACAAATTAAACTCAAAACTTTTTTTACTTTTACGCAATACTCCGAATTTTACGAAAATAAGTGCGCTTAAACGCCAACTTCATCCTTTTTTTCGGATCAAACCGCACTATCTTAATTCGATTTATGCCAAATTAAAGGATAAATTTACACTAGTTACCGATAGTGATCTATTGACCGACGATTATCAAACTATTTTCAAACATCAGATTGTTACACTTCCGATTCCAATCAATAAATATTTTTTGGCAGAGGAAAAAAGTTACGCAGCGTCGTTAAGTGATTTTAAAACACGATATAATCTCAATAAAAAAGGGCTTTGTATCGGTTATATGGGTGATGCGCGAAGTGCGAAAGGCTTTCATCTTTTGCCGGAACTTGTCGAAAACATTTTAGATAAAACTAAAGATGTTCACTTTGCGATTCAATGTCCCAAATCTGCCAGCGGAAGCGATCATTCCAATTTGCCGCCGGGCGTAGCAGAACTTCGCGAGATTGAAAAAATCCATCAGGACCGATTGGTTTTGGTTTCGGAAAGATTGAGCGAAGAAGATTATGCCAATATGTCGCGCTGTTTAGATATTGTCTTAATCCCTTATTTGCCAACTGGTTACACTGAGGCGACATCGGGGATTTTTGCCGAAGCAGTTGCTCTTGGAAAACCAACAGTAGTGACGGAAACGACCTGGATGGCGCATGAATTGAAAAAATTCGGTGGCGGTTTAGAAATGAAAAGCGATGATGCAAAAGATCTAACCGAAAAAGTTTTTGAGTTGATTGAAAATTACGAAAAATACGCCAAAATAACGCGGGAATATAGTTCAAAATGGCGCGAGTTTCATAATTCGCATAAGTTAGCCGAATTATTGATTAAAGAGATTAAATAATTATGATGCCAAGAGTTACAGTTATTGGGTCAACAGGTTTTGTCGGTTCGGCTTTTGTCAGATATTTGAAAAATGCCGGAGTCGAGCTGCGCGAAGTCACTCGCCAAAATTACGATGAATTAAAAGGAATTGAAAGCGATGTCGTGATTGAATCCGCCTGTAATTCAAAGAAATTTTTAGCTGAAAAAAATCTATTGCAAGATTTTGAACTGTCGGTTACACATCGGTTGCGAACTTTACAAGATTTCCCTGCTAACTTTCATCTGCATATTTCGAGTGTTGATGTTTACAGCGATTTAACGCAAACTGCGACAACCAAGGAAGATATTGAAATTGACCTCAAAACAAGTTCGCATTACGGTTTTAACAAATTATTAGCTGAACAGCTTGTTGAACATCACGCCAAAAATTGGTTGATTCTGCGATTAGCAGGAATGATTGGCGAAGGTTTAAGAAAGAATCCGATTTTTGATATTCTCAATGATGGACAGATTTTTATTCATCCTGATTCGCAATATCAATTTATGCCAACGGATGAAGTTGCGCGAATTGCCTGGAGTTTGGTTGAAAAAAATGTGACGGGTGAAATTTTCAATTTGTGCGGAGACGGGCTGATTTCTCCGCGTGAAATTGCCAAAATTGCCGGAAAAGAACTTTTACAATCGGACGAAAGTAAAAATTCAACACCCCGAATTGTCACTATTAATAACGAAAAAATTAAACAATTTGCCGACATCCCAAAAACACAGGAAAGTGTGGCAGAATTTATCAAAAGTTGGAATTTATAAAGTTTTATGTCAAATCAAGATAACTTTTCATTAAAAGGAAAACGGGTTTTAGTCACCGGCTCAAAAGGCTTTGTCGGCAGTAATTTTGTGCCCCTGCTCGAACAAAAAGAGTGCGAAATTATTGCTGTTTCACGCAAAGATTACAATCTTTTGGAGCAGTCGGAAGTGCGACGGATGTTTGCCGAAATAAAGCCTGAAGTGGTTTTTCATTTTGGAGCATTAAGCGGCGGAATTATGGCAAATAAACTCTATCCCGCTGATTATAATTACCAAAATATGTTAATGGGAACGATGGTTCTGCACGAAGCATTTCAAGCCAAAGTTGAAAAATATATTTCGCTGATCGGTGGCTGCAGTTATCCGGCTCATGCACCAAGCCCGATCAAAGAAACCGAACTTTTTAACGGTTATCCGCAGCCCGAAAGTGCGCCGTATTCATTGGCAAAAGCGATGAGCGTAGTGCAATCGCAATCCTATCGCAAGCAACACGGATTTAATTCGATTATCCTTGTGCCGGGCAATCTTTACGGACCTTTTGATAATTTTGATTTGGAAAATTCGCACGTTATTCCCGCCTTGATTCGCAAATATTATGAGGCTCAGCAAAACGGACAAAACGAAATTACAGCATGGGGAACGGGTAAGCCTGTCCGCGATTTTGTCTATATCGGCGATGCCTGTAAGGCAATTCTGAAAGCTGCAGAGATTTACAGCGGCGATGACATCATCAATCTTTCTTCAGGCAAAGAAACTACGATTAAAGAACTGGTTGAAACTGTCGCCGAAGTAGTTGGTTTTGAAGGCACAATTCATTGGGATACGACCAAACCTGATGGACAAATGTTCAAAGGTTTTGATGTCACCAGAATGCGTGATTGGCTGGATTTTGAATGCCAGACTTCTCTCCGCGAAGGTTTAGAAAAAACCTTCAAATGGTATGAAGAAAATCATTCAACCGCGAGATTAAAAACTGCCGCTTAAATCGGAAGAACTATCCACGAAGGACACGAAGTTTTCACGAAGTTTGAAAAATTAAAATCGGGTTCGTAGATTCTTGCTTTTCTTCGTGTTTGCTTTGTGTCACTTCGTGGATAGTTTCTTAATGTATTAGAAATGAAAGTCAGCATCATCATTCCGACTCATAATCGGCTCGAAAAATTGCGCGAAACGGTTGAATATTTACGTTTGCAAGATTTCCCGACTACAGATTATGAAATTGTCGTAGTTGATGATGGTTCAAACCCGCCGGTTACTTTTGAAAAAGAATTTACGGTTTTGCCTAACGTTCGGATTGTCCGTTTAGAAGGGGAAGAGCGTTCAGTTGCCAGGAACTCAGGCGCACGCGAGGCAAACGGAGAATTGCTGATTTTTGTAGATGATGACATAACGACCAAAGAGGATTTTGTTGAAAATCATTGGCAAATTCATCAGGAATTTACAAACGCTTTAGCTATCGGCGAAATTCTTTTGCCCGAAAGTTCACTGGATACTCCGTTTGGACGATTTCGGCAAAAGTTGGAGCAAACCAATATTCCGCGCCAAAGAGGTTTAGTTGCTGAAAAAAACTTTTGTGCGGCGGCAAATGCCTCGATTAAACATGAATTGTTTTTGCAATTAGGTGGTTTTGATACGACCATTTCTAGTTCCGAAGATCAGGATTTTGCGCTTCGGCATACGGCACAAGGCGGAAAGATCGTATTTTTGCCCGAAGCCGAAGTTATTCACCGGGATAATGCACTGGATATTCGCGGATATTGCCAACGCAATGAATGGGGCAGCCGTTTAATGAAGCCTTTTTATCAACGCTATCCCGACTTACCACAAAATATTGAACGTGAACGAATTAACGGATTAGCAAAATGGGGCAGAGAGCCTTTTTTAAATAGTCTGCGCAAAACACTTAAAAGTTTGATTAGTTCCAAAGTTTCGGTTAATATTCTTTTCAAAATAGTAGCGATTTTAGAAAAAACCAGTCCTAATAGTTCAATTCTCGACAAATTTTATCGGTTGTTACTCGGAGCGCATATTTTTCGCGGTTATCGAAAAGCACTAAGAAAATCAAATTAGGATACAACTTTAATGTCAAAAGAAGAAAAAGTTTTTTTCCCTAACTTAGACGGATTCCGTTTTTTATCCTTTTTAATTGTTTTCTTGCTTCACGGTTTTGCTCCGGTAGTTAACGCGCATCAAGGCGGCGGATTCATCATTACGACTCTCAGAATTGCGCTTTTTCAATCAGGACAATTAGGCGTTTCTTTCTTTTTTGTCCTCAGCGGTTTTTTGATTACTTATCTGATTCTGACTGAAAAAAGGGTTTTCGGAAAATTTGATGTCAAAGCTTTCTACGTTCGTCGAAGTTTACGAATTTTTCCAATATACTTTGCTCTCCTGATTTTCGTTTTTTTTATTCTACCGCTATTTATTGAAATAAAATTGCCGAATCCTCTTTATTA
Source organism: Pyrinomonadaceae bacterium (assembly GCA_035438525.1). Taxonomy (GTDB): domain Bacteria; phylum Acidobacteriota; class Blastocatellia; order Pyrinomonadales; family Pyrinomonadaceae; genus JAIBCC01. The sequence continues at coordinate 1,852 of DAORIL010000070.1, read as the reverse complement.
TTTCTTGTTTCTTTCAAACTTTGATTTGATGAATAGCACCGAAAATGTATTAGGCATTGTCGCTATTACCTGGTCAGTAGCAATAGAAGAACAATTTTATATTTTTTGGGCATTGCTCTTTTATTTTGCAAATTTGAGGGTTTTCAAATATGTCTGTTTTTCAATTATTATCGGCTCTCTAATTTTTCGGTGGTCTGAGGCAGGAAATTACACTGTCCTCTATCAACATACATTCAGCGTTATTTCCGAACTTGCCATTGGTGGTTTATGCGCCTATTTCATAATCTTTAATGAAAAATTTAAGAGTTTTTTGGAAAACTTATCTGTTTGGTCAATTTTGCTTGGTTATTTAATGGTCTTGCCCATTTTCGCTTTTAGCCGCTACTTCTATATTTATATGACTTTGGGGAGATTGGTTTTATGTCTGGCTATTGCTTTTATTATCCTTGAACAAAATTTCAGTAAAAATTCTTTTTATAAAATGGGAAATTTCAAAATACTTTCCATTTTGGGCAAATACACTTACGGACTTTATTTGCTTCACCCGTTGGTCATCTTTTTTATGCACTTGCTGAACGAAAGATGGCTGGGTTGGAATGCTGAAGAGTTATTGGCAGGTTCAGCTTTAGGTATTATGTCACTGATTACCAGCATTATTGTTTGTTATTTGAGCTTTACATATTTTGAAAGTTTCTTTTTGAGTTTGAAAAAACATTTCGTCCGCGTCAAAACCGGAGAAACTGCTACATAAAAAATATTTGATACGTTTTGCCATCGCTTTGCACGTTAGATTTTGAAGGCAATTTTCAGCCGTTAGAAATCATACTTTGAGGAGTGGCATAATGAAAAACTTATTTAAATTCGCTTGTTTTTTATCCCTTTTTATTCTTTCAACTAATATTTTCGCTGATACAAAGGTCAAGATCCGCCAAACAATGAGCGGACAAACATACGAAAATACAACCTACATCAAAGGCAAACGCCAACGCGCTGAACAAAACATGGCAAATATGCAAATGGTTACCATCACCCAGTGTGATCTCAAACGCAGTTTGCAAATAATGCCTGTCACGCAAACCTATTTAATAAATTCCTGGGAATCTGCAAATGTTCCGGCAACGACCGCAACTAAAACTGTTACTTCTTCTACCCCAAATGAAAAAGGCGGTTTAGTGACCACGACTGTTACTATCAAAGATACAGGCGAACGCAAACAAATGTTTGGCTACACGGCACGACATCTGATTATTACGATGGACACCGAATCTTCGCCGGAGGCTTGCCAAAAAACCAAAACCAAAATGGAAACTGACGGTTGGTATATTGACGCAACTTTTGGAATTGATTGTGAAATGGAACGCTATGCAAATAGCGGCACAAATTACAAAAATTCCGGTGGTTGTCAGGACCGTTATCAAACGAAACAAGTCGGAACCGGACAACGCGGGTTTGCGCTTTATGAAAAAATGACGATGTTCGATGAAAACGGCAAAGAATCTTTTTCGACCATCAGCGAAGTTCTTGAATTTTCTAAAGCGACACTTGAAGATGCTCTCTTTGATGTTCCGACAGGTTATCGGGAAGTTAAAAGTCCGACTGAAATGTATCAAACCGCAAGCTATTCAAGCAGTTCCGCAAGCTCTGTCAGTTCATCGATCAATGCAAATGCTCAAACTAATTCCGGAATGAGCCAAAACGTGCAAAATCTCTCGAAAAATAGCACTACGCCTTCAACCGAAGTCGGTGAAAAAAAGGCAGGTGTAGTTCGTTTGGGCTTGGCAAATGTTAAAACAGGCGCAGTCGGCGAAGGTTTGAATGCCAGTGAGTTGGCTTTAGCTATTCAAAACACCTT
>DAORIL010000069.1:0-15803 GCA_035438525.1 Pyrinomonadaceae bacterium | reverse complement strand
CCAGAATGTCCTGCATTTCGCTGAATTTATTTTCTGCCAGACTATAAAGTCCATATCCCGCTTTTTTCAGTTTTCCTTCACTGACCAGCCTTTCCAGATAAACCCGTGAGGCTGATGTCGCTTTCTCAGCCTCCGAAGCGCGAAATACCTTCTTTTCCTGCGCAAATTCCAGAACTCTTTCTTTAGGTGTCATTATGTTACAGAATGTAATAACCTCACCTTTAATATATAACATTATGTAACAACAAAACAATGATTATTTACAAATTTGGGAAAAACTCACCCGGAAACGAAAAGCATTCGAGACTTTGATCAGGAAATTTTTATTTCGATTTCGGTCCCCCAGCTCCGCTGGCAGCAAGGCGTTCTGATGGTAATCAATTCTCACTCCCCGAACATTTTTTGCAGACCATTTAAGATTAGGTTTCGAAATCATAATACCGAGGTGGTTCAAAAATAAACCACTGGTTCAAAAATAAACCACTGGTTCAAAATTGAACCACTTTCTGACATTTCTGATAATTACAGGACACCTGAATGTCCAGTGGGCGATATTAGCTGCCGGTTGGAAAATCCCCTCTCCAACAATCCGGAAAATATTTAGCAGGACCGTTTCACGCGCCCTCACGGGGCTAGCGCGAAATAGCGGTTTTTGGCTCGAAAGTTCCAAACCTAAACAAAATTCCAGACAAGAATATGGCCAAGAAAAAAATAAGCATGTTTAGAGAAAATCGTCGGTTTATTGTGTCAGCGAAATAACAACATTTTTTATTTGGGAAAATCTATGAAAAATAATCGCCCTGCTTTGGAGATCAAAACCGAACATGCGCGATTCACCGTTAATGTGGAAGGTCTTTTGGAAAATGATCCGCCGGGAGACCCTCCTGGTGTTCCTATTAAAAGTCTTATTAGTCGCCGCCGGATTTATCAGTTTATTTTTCGTGCTTGTTTTGCTCGAAACAAGCTCAGGAAACTGAAAATAAGAAGCGGCTGGCGCTGAATGTGAGCCGAAAGGCTAAAAACAATAAACAGTTCTTGGTGGAAACAAACAAAAACTGATTCCCCATCAGAAATTAAAAAATAAAGAAGGAGATTAAAAATTTATGTCAGCAACCGTATCAATCTTAGGAAATTTAGGACGTGCACCGGAAACCCGGATGGCACAGGACGGAACTTTTATCACTACTTTTTCCATCGCTTCCAACAGTATTCGCAATTCGCCGGCAGGCAAGGTTGAAAAAACCGATTGGTTTCGCGTGACGGCATTCGGCAATCAGGCAAAAACCCTTGCCAAATATGCCGGTAAAGGTACTCGTTTGCTGGTCCAGGGTAAATTAACCTGTGAACCATGGACAAATCGCGACGGCATTCCACAAGTCGGTGCCGATGTGGTGCTCCAGGACTTTCAGTTTGCCGGCAGTGGAGGCGAAAAAGAAGAGCGTCGTGATAATACCTCATCAGCGGAGACAGATGAATATCGCGAGGCTTCGGAATTTTCCGGGAACGGGACTGACATTCAGGAATTCGAAAACGAGATCTTAAACTAAATATTTTCCAGCCACTTGACCTTCCTCTGTAACCGCTATCCGCCACATCTCATGCGGGTAGCGGTTTCCTTTCAACATCCTCTTTGCTCCGACTTGAAAGGGATTTTCGAGCCTGCCGGAGGGTGCTTTACTAAATTTAGGCTCATTGGCGATACGCCGCCTACAAAAACAAGGCGTTCGCTCCAACCAAAAAGGTTGGAAAAAAGAGGTAAAAATGGCAGGAAAATTCAATTTAAACATCAATCAACTAAATCAGTTTGCTCCCCATAGCCCGATCTTAGCTTTCCGTCCCGTCGATTCCGGTTCACCGCAGCAGGATTGGTGCCAACATCTCGGGAAAAATCCGCTCTTTCGGCGTGAACTCGAAGAATTTGCTGTTCTGGGTGACACCGTCGTCCGCATCGCTGACGGGCTCGAACCGGCACCGCTTGATAAGGTCAAGATTCTTTCTCCCCAATATGCCATCAAATTCTTCGGGGATGAAACGGATGCGAAAGAATTTATTCGCACGGTCAAAGCAATTTGCAGCCCCGACGCTTCCTCTTTCGAACTTGAACAGATCGCGGCTTTCTATTATGGAGAAATTCGCCGCCGGTCCGCACCGGAAGTTCTCAGAGAAATGGGACTTTTGGGAATGGAGATGCAGGCGGTCACCGCCACCAATGAAACCCGCGAAATCTCTTCAAATGAAACATCCATCCCTCAACAAAAATTATCCGTAGCTGATCAGAGACGAGTTCGAGAAGCTCAGAAAAAACAACTTCCCCTACCACCCGCAACACCGAATTTCGATGAAGAATTAGCCGCTATCTTAAACCGGGTAAGAGCTTCCAAAACTACCAATGTCAGACGTGATGACTTTGCAGAATTCTACCTCTCGGACGACGGTAAATCACTCGACGAATTAGATGCGGATTATATGTCATTTGAAAAAATGGAACAATATGATGAAAATGGCGTTTTAGGCTTTTCGATGAGTGCCGGGCAGCATACGGTCGTGGTTTATGAATTCGAGGCAGAAGTTGATGCATCGTATTTACCCCATCACGCCGCTTATCTTGCCAAAGATATAAATCTGATCTTTGTCGGTCACCGGATCGGGGGCAAGGCGGCGCAAAAAGCACGACATTTCACACTCTCGCAACGGATTTTGCAGCGTGAATTAAAGGAGATCCAAAAAGGTCTTCCAGCCATGATTTCAACACCAGTGCCGCCGGTTGATAAATTTGCCGAACTCCCCTTCTCCGATGAAGAATTTAATGACTGGCTGGCAGTAAAATTGGATGATCTTTATCCGCACCGCACTTTACGCAATGTTCGCCGTTTTATCACCGGCAAAAACGGAAATTTAGTTGAATATCAAAGCACTCAGGAGGTCAATCCGGACTTTGAAGAAATGCAATATGTAGTTGGCGTTTGCCAGATTCTTTGGACGAATTTGAAAGCTGATTTTCACCGGCGTTCGCTGCGTCATCAAGTATATCAGGATCTTTTCCTGAAGATTCGTAAAACAACGGATACCGGTGAATTGGCGCAGTTCAAAAAACAAGCATATGAGGCGTTCAAAGAACAAAAGACACTTAACTTAAAAGAATTTACCGCTCTCAATACGGCGGGTAAATCACAGGAAGTTCGGCTTTCCGGGATTCAATCGATGACGACTAAAAAGACACTCAATGATATCGGGCAGGCTTCGGCAAATCGTCTCCGATATCTTAAGTTTTTTCTCTATAACGATCAGTCGATTCAAGGATTACCCCGCCAGGAGAAACAGTGTCTTTGGGAGGCAGTTCGTTCACGTGAAAAAGCACTTCAGACTGGAGCGTTAGCTCAGATAAAAACCACTGTCAAACCGGTGAACACACCAGGTTTGAGACAACTGAAAACACAACAGCAAATCGTCCGGGTTACGCCGAGATCAATCTAGCACAAGCCGCAAAGAAATAAAAAAAGCGGCGGGCGCTGGAGCGTGCCGGGCGAGAGAGTAAAAATCGCTTTTACACCTGGCTTCGCTCAATTAAAAAGAAGCGGTTGGCGGTATTTCGAGCCAATCGAATAATACTGGCGCTACTTTTAACAAAACGGGCAGAAACACAAATAGTTGATTCTGCCCTTCTGCAAAAAAATTAAAAATATAGGAGATAAAAATTATGTCAACAGCAATCACAATTTTGGGAAATACTGGGCGCGAAGTCGAACTGCGCTATTCACCGAACGGCACACCGATCGCCAACTTTTCCATCGCCTCGAACACCGTTCGCCGGAGCAGCGAAGGACCGAAGAAAAAGACTGATTGGTATAGTGTTTCCGCTTTCGGCAAACAAGCCGAAACGCTGGCGAAATACCTGACCAAAGGCAGCCAGATTCTGGTTCGCGGCAAACTTTATCTGAGCGCCTGGCAAACCCGGGACGGCGAACCGCGGGTTAATGCCGATGTTCTCTTGCAGGATTTTGAGTTTGTCGGTACTAACCCCGACAAAGCCATTGATCAACCCGCCGTCGAAACCGCAGTCACCATGAATGAAACGGTTCAAGCGGTTCAAACTGCGGTTGGCGGCGAGACCGACGAAATGGCGGAAATGATCGCCGCTCTTAATGAAATGGACGCTGGTGACGAAGCCTTTGCCGGACAATACTAATCGACTAAAGACCACCAAGATGTAACTGGCGGAACGCGGGAAGTTTCAGGCTTTTCTCGTTCCGCTTTTTTTATTCAACGGAGACACCAAATGAACACGTCCATTCAAACCCAACTTCGTGAAACTTCAGGCTACCCGCCGGCTCAAGTAACTCTTGATAACCACTCCAGGGTATTGATTTACGCCGATGGATCGTGCCTCAAAAACGGGAGCACAGCCGCCCAAGCCGGAGCCGGAGTAGTGCTTATGACGGAAGACCGCCGGCGGATCAAATTAAATGCAGGTTATCTTGGAGCTTTGACGAATCAGAAAGCGGAAATTACAGCCTGTGCCCTGGGACTCGAATCACTTAAAAAACCTTGTCAAGTGAAGATCTTTTCAGACTCGAAATATGTCGTTGAAACGATGCTCGGAACCAACCGGATGAAATCCAATCACGAGTACTGGGAGCGCCTGATCAAAGCATCTTTAACGCACAAAATCGAATGGAATTGGGTGCGCGGGCATTCCGGCAATCCGTACCAAGAGACAGCTGACCGCCTTTCCCGCGCCGCTGCGACCAGAAAAGATAATCTGGCAAAAGAGACGCTTGACCAACTGGCAAGACTTATGCACGGAACACCTGATGAAGACACTATTCAGATGATTCACGACGGGCTCAAAACCTTAGCAGCAGCCTGTGATGGAGCCAAAAAAGCCGATGGGTTGGGCTTTAATAAATTCGATAGCGACCTTGGCAAAAGAATGGCCGCAAAACCTATTTTAAGTCAGTCGGAAGCCGTGGTTGCCCGCAATCTAATGGCGAAATACCGAACCCAAATTGCCGGCTTTAGCCCTGAACTCGCTCTTCTGGTCTAGGTTCAATAATGATTTTTTATTATTCAACCCACGCCAATTAAAAAGATGGAATACAATGATGAATTTTCAAAGACCGGATTTTTGCCCAACCGCACTTTTCTTTGGAACATTTCGATCAGTTCCGATACTATCGATGGTGCTTTGCAAGCCCTTGAGGAACTTGGCAAAGCCATCAAAAGAAAACGAGTTTCAGTGCAAATAATTGAAGCGGATTATTGGCTCGAACTGGACAAACTGAACAATCTCAGTCCTGAATGGCAGGAACATCTCAATCGGAAATCTCTGAATTTGGAAAATCTGACCGACAAGCCTTCATGAATCCGCCTTCCCTTGGCAAATTGAATTTAATTGTCAGTTATCTTTGAGCCACTCCTTAAAACCAGTATCACGTTCAAACAATAATTTTAGTCCATATTCCAGACAATCACCCGGGGTTACTTCAGTCTCCATTTTCTGACTGGCGTAAGAGATATATTTCTCCAGTTTGAGATTGGTTGACTCCAGAATTTTGCCGGTTATTTTGGCATAACTTAACCGGTTGAGCTGTAAGACCGGCATCTCATTTTTTGTTTTTTTGTTTGAACTTATCTCATCAAATTCACTCATTTTTTCACTCCTTTTTATCTACAAATTTTTCTATAAATATTGATTTTTCTGACTTCGTTTCAGAAGCACATTTCTCCCATAAACAACTTCCGTGCCGTATCTCAAAATCAGGATAAAATAATCTATCCGAGTCTCTGCATAACTGCTGGCTGAACTTGTATGACAGGATAGGCTCATTTTGACCGCTTGTTAGATCATAAATATAAGCAAACACATGATTTAATTTTGTTAGATTCTAACGGTGCAGTATTTTCTGTCATTTTTTTCGCTCAAAATCTCCGAAACTCCCTGTTATTAATAGATTTAGGAATAGAATTTGCATTTATCATTTTCAGAGTTTTTTCTGACCGGGTAAATGTTGTGTTTACTGGAGTTACGATGACAACAAGAATTGGTGTTTTCTTAACTCTATTATTTAGCCAATTTACCCGGTTAGAAAGTTCTAACCAGAGCCAAACAAAAACTTTAAGAAAAAGAAAAATTAAAGTTAGATTTCAAAAGCAAATGAGAAGACGCACACATAGAAAAATTATCGAAAGAATGAGCACAGTCCCCGAGGAAAATTTCGGAGAGGCATTATACTTCAGACCCCTAGCAGACGACGATGAAATCATCGCGATTATCTCAGGACAAACCGGGGAAAAAAGGTCGGTCCTCGCCCAAAAGCTCGTCCACCTGGCACTTCAGGGAAAACAGTTCGATCTTGAGCTTGACCGGAAACATTTTTCCAAAATTGACTGGCTCGTCAAACAGGAAAAAAAACGCTCTCTGAAGGAAGATATCTATCAAACACAAATCGAAAGGCTCGAAGAACACGCTCGCGAGATGGAATTGAGTTTAAAAAGAACCGAAGAAAACTCGCATTTTATTAAAATTTTTGTAGCCGAAATTTACGGATTGACCAGTGTTTGCGTCACTCTCCTCAATCAGATCTTTACCAGAATAATCGAATATTTTTCGCCGGTGGAAATCGAAAAGAAAAACAGTGTCGAGTTTGCCAACCGGAACATTCTGGAATTGGTCAAACATTCACTCTCCGAGCTCGAAAGAATTTCCAGCCATCATCAAATCAAGGACGAATCTACTGAGACGGAAATGCTCTATCTTTTTACCAAGATCGATCTGCTCAAAGCCCGGCTCCTGCCCCAAAATGTTGAGACAATTGCCGAACAAAAATAATCAATGAAAGTTATTGCCTCAGTTCAAGCCGGTAGATCAAGCTCGCGCGGCGTAGTTCACTATATTGCTCACAGCAAAATAGATGGTGAAAAAGAGCCGCAAGGGCGACAAATTTTCAATGAATATACCGATCAGCTCGAAGTAGAAAAAGCCAATGATTATCTGAAAACCGGCATCTCGTCGAAGCGTCCTGAGAATGAAGAATTGCTGCACTTAGTTCTCTCACTCAAAAGCAAAGATTTTGAACGGTTGGGAAAGGATGAAGCGGAGCGGCAGCAGTCCCTCAAAGAAATAACCAGGCAGGCGATGAAAGAGGTTGAAAACGAGATCGGTGCCGAGAGCATTTATTGGGCAGCGGGCATTCATCGAAATACTGAAAACCCTCATGTTCATATCGCTCTTCAGAAGGAATATTTTGATCAAAATCTGGAGACAAAGACGTTAAGCAAACTTCCTCCTTCCCTGCTTCCCCATTACGAAAAAAAGGACACCGGAACGAGGATTTTTGTCGAAGGAAGATTGATCAATTCAGCGACCGAAAAACTCGAAGAAATTCAGTTCCAACAAGAAAAATCACAAGCTCGATCTGATCAAAAATCAATTGCTCCACATAGTCAAAACCAAACGTTATTAATCCCCAACCCAACACCGAAAGAGATGGCAAAATCAGATCCAAATATTAATGATGAACGAGATGTTTTAGCCAGGGCAATTTTAGCTAGGTTTTATCTGGATCGATCACAGGAAATTGTCTCGTCTCTCGAAAATCATGGTATCAACAAACGGTTCAAAATTTTTGATGAAATCACGGAAAAATCTCGGAAAATGTCACTCACTGATCTTGAACGGCGGGCTGAGAAAAATGCCGACCAAATCGTCAAAAAGCAAGATCTGACAAACAAGCCAGCCAGCGAGGAGTTAAAGCAAAAACTGGTCACGGAAGAACTGGCTACAAATGAAGCCGGCATCAAGCGCATCAAGACCATCCTGCACAACCTTATCAGAAAGGAAAATCAGAATTTGAGAGGGCGAGAAGGTGAATACAAAAGCGTCAAACCGTTAGCGGAAAAGATCAAACAAAATTACCGCCGTCAAAATAGAAAACTTCCCATTCCGAATTTAACTGCAGAACAACTGGAAATGCTTCAGAATCACGCCCTGGAAAATAAAGACTTCCGTGCTGCCGCTTATTTTGAAAGAGTGCGCCGGGAAAAAAGCGTTGAAAATGGCACACCAACCCGCACCGGAGCAGAAATTTCCCGGCTCAAAGCCAAACAGGAAATAATTGGCTTAAAAATCAAACTTCAGGAAAGAAATTTGGCGGATTTTCGAACCCAAAAGCGGACGCTTCCAATCGAAATAAACGGCAAAAGATACACTCTTCAGAAAATTGATTCGCTCATTAGAAACAAAAATAAAGAGGAGCAGAAAATTGCCGGAAAAGTCGTGAAAGCTCTCGGCAAAATAGGACTGATAAAATCAGAGGATAAAATAACATTCCTTAATGAAACCAAAGTAATTATTAATGAGAAACTTAATGAAAAGAATGACTCATTGGAAAAAGGTCTAGGAGACGAAAAATCACTCCTGAAAACGCTCAACGATTTTTATTTTAATGAGACCAATCCCGACAAAGAAACTATCAAAGCTAAGTTTTCGGCGACAGAACTCGCCGAAGTCGAATCTTTATCCTTTACTCTCAAATTACCGGAAGTTTATCAGGATAATTGGAATCACCAAAAACGAATGTTTGAAACTTCCTCAGGCAATGATCAACCTGATCACGATGAGATCAAAAAAAGAAACAAATTAGTAGCGGGACGGGCACTCGCTCGAGAAGTTTTAGCCGGAATAGAAGTCAATCGTGCAAACGATGAATTAACCTCCTTCAAAAAGTATCAAACTTTTCAAAAATTCGAGGTCAAAGACGACCGGACCGACAAATCAAAATTCGTTTCACTCTCCGAAGTCGGTTTAACGCAAACAGGATCAATTCTTGACCAGACGCTGGAATATTTTCTCGAAAGCCGGGAGATAAGAAGGATGCGTCGATGCGTCGAAAAACAGATCAAAGCAAAACATACTGAACTCAAGGATAATATCAAAGCAGCAAATAGCTTATTACAGACTGCCCGAGAAGCCGCCGCCGAATTCAAAACCAATTCTTTCTTAAGTAAAAACGATGTCCCTTACGTCCCCCTTTTCACTCCGAAAGAACTGGTGACAATTGAACTGAGAGTGCTCCAGACAACCGACAATGCGGAGGCAAAAAATTTACAGAAAATCCTTAATTCTCTTGATCCGTCACAAACCGAAAATCTGTCAGTAATGCTGCAAGTTTTTGACCGGAAAAACGATTCTGAAAAGAGCTTGAATCAACATTCTTCCAATGAACAAAAAGCAGAACGAGAGGTTGAAAAAGTTGATGATATATCCCTTGAAAAAGCTCTAACAATCCAGGAAAAGAAAGCAGAAGTAATTGAACCAGACAGAGGAAGATAAACAATATGGCAAAACCAAATGATATGCCTTAAGCCTTTGAGCGACTTATCCAAAATGCGGTTGATTACGGTTTGGCAAGGGCAGCGACTGCTACAATTGAGCAAATTAAAGAAATCCCAGAGCGAAATGAATTATTAGAGAGAGGATTGGAAATCTGTCAGAATTGCGGGTGGGAATCCAAACTAGAACTGGAAAATTGCGAATCCTGCGGCAAATGTAAAATTCCCTTTTAATTCCAGTCATTACGGCATAAAAGTTGCACCTTGCAGGTGAGATCATTTTATGCCGAATAACATTGAGAACAAGCCGAACACTAACTTAAATTCTAACCAGAAGGAAACATCTCCTAAAGTTGAAATCCGCGAACACATTACCCGTCAAGATGTCCGTGCGGAACCTGACAAGATATTTCTATTTGGCGATAACCTGGCTCAAATGGGTTTTGGCGGACAAGCCAAGGAAATGCGCGGCGAAGCAAACTCAATCGGTATCCCGACTAAAAAAGCACCGAGTAATGATCCGAAATCTTTTTTTACCGACCACGAATTTGATGCCAACAAAAAAGCGATAGACGAAGCGTTCCAAAAAATCCCGCCTGATAAAATTATTGTCATTCCAAAAACCGGTTTCGGAACCGGACTCGCCCAATTGCCCCTAAAAGCTCCAAACACCTTCGTCTATCTCAATCAGAAACTGGCTGAGCTCGGGTTTCATCATCAAGATAAGGAATTTAAAGAAAGCCTCACTAACGACGGGAATAAAGTCCTGGTGCAGAATTCTCACGCCACATCTCCGACAGCTAAAAGACTGCTTGATCTAAACAATATCCAAAATGCCAGCCTCAAAACGCTTTCGCCCAACAAAGAGGAAATCGATGCTTTAAAAATTGATCCGAATCTGGCCTTAACCGATTATGCCGAACGGCTGCGTCAGGATTACAAAACAAACCGGGATAACTTTCGCGACGGAATGCGGATTTTGAGCGCGTCTTTTGAAAAAGGAGAACAAATTACCATTACCTGTTCATGCCGGAACGGTTCTTTGTGTCATGCCGATGTCGTCAAGATGGCGGTCGAAAAGGTCAGTTCCCGGATAAGAAATACTTCGGTCAGCAAAGTGAACGAAGTTGCCAGAAATGAAAGTCTGTCCGAGGTTAGGGAACAGACCAAAGCGAAACAGATCAGCCACCAACAGTATCTTAATCCACGGACACAAAAAGCAATCAATGAAATATTTAGTTTTACGGAGAATGACCGCGTTTTGGAGAAGATCAACCAGACGGACGGGCGAAACCGGAGTGAACAAGCGTCATACTTAGGTAAATCTTCACAATTTATCCGCGACATTTATGAACATGGTGGTCAGATAAAGGATGGGTATTTAATTCTTCCCCAGGAGAATATAAATGATTCGCCCGTCCTGACGATCACGACCGAAGCTTACGCTGTAGACAGAATTAATCAAATTTTAAGGAACGAAACAAAAGCTAAGGAACTTGCGCCGGTGGTCGTTGACTACGCTAATAAAATCGCCGGAGTGACAGCCGACGGTGAAACCAAACTAAAAGTTTTCGGCTGGATCTATGATTCTCTGGAAGGCAAAAGTGTGCTTTTAGTGCCAGAAAACAGTGAAAAGCCGAATTTTGCGGAGACTCTGGAAAAAATCTCCATTTTGGCAGAAGAACTACACTCCCTGGAACCAATTGATAAAACCGAATTTGTGTCCCTTGTCGAGGTTGAAAAAAGCTACTCTAGTGAGTCCTTAAGTTTGTCGAACGGCGAAAACCTCAATTTGGGAGAAATTTACGAAGAAGCGATCAGTCCGCAAAATTCCGAACAGTCCATTGAATCAGAAATAGAAGAAAGAATAAATCCTGAAGGTTACGACCGGATCAGTCTCAATCACGATATTCCCCGAGTTCCCGCGGAATTTACACCGCCTGAAATATTCCAACTAATTGATGAAACTCTACCGAAAATTGACAGTCAGCTCGAAAATGGAATATCTCAAAAAGAAATTCTGGCTCCATTTAATGAAGCCGTTTGGAATAGTGCAAAGATTGATATCCAAGCCAAGCTCGAAAACATTTACCAAAAACAATATCAATCAGCACTACCAGTTCAGGAGAACAATTCCGAGACCAGCCGGAACCTTGAACAGCAACTATCGAAAATAAATCTGCTGCGTCAAAACATTATCGAAATAAAACACCCAGCCGAATATTTGCAAGCAGAAAAGGAGGCTGTTACCACCTTTTATCGTCAACAAAAGCAGGAAATCGGACAATTATTAACGAAGATCGATGAGTTGCGTCAAACTCCAACCAACGAAAAAAATGAAGAACCTGTCCTGAAGAAGCAATTAAAACAAATTAAAGAAGCTAAACCCAATTTTGCCTTCAAACTTGAAAATTCAAATGAAATCGTGTTTGGAATTCATTCCCAGGAAACTGTTGAAAAACGAAATTTTGTTTCATCCTACATCAATTACCAACTGGAAAAACCCGAAACACGGCTGCGGTATGAAAACGAAAGATACCGTTTTTATGCTGCCCGCCTTGAATCCGCCTTCACTCGCGACGAAATAATGAAAACCTCAGCGGAGATTCGGGCTGAAAACGCTGTATTGGGGCGAACATGGAAAGATTTGACCGGAAAGGAAAAAGAGTCCCTATTGCGTCCCCTAACTAATCGGGAAATGCAGTTTCTTTTTACCGAATTATCACCTGCCCATTACACAAGCGAGATGACTGCCATCCGACTTTCATATGCTCACAGCGGAGGCAGCCGCAGACAGATGACCGAATCGCTGTTGAAAGGTGAGATAAACCCGAGTCCCGAAGCTCAAAAGTTGATTAAAAGTTTGGAAGGAAGGCTCCAGCGAAGTGATCTTAATGATTCTCTTCTCGCCACCAAGCATTTTTTTGAAAGTATTAAAACTCCAAATGAGTCGCTCAAATATAAAAATAAATTTGACCATCAGGAAATCTACCAAAAACTGCCGCCTCAGGAAAAGGATTTCGTTTATCAACGCGCTATTCAGCAAAAGGAGAATCTGCAATATCAATTAGTGTTCAATAAAGGGCAATTGAGGGAAACAGCCGAAATCACTGTTGCCGATAAATCATTTACACAAATAAGCGAAACCGAAAAAGATTTTCATCTTAATTCTCTCTTTCACCAAGCCGGGATTCTAGGAGAGCGAATTGATTCGGCTCCCTTGACTCACACTGAGATCAAATCGACGAATGTTTCTGCCGTTGCGGTTTTACTAAACAATCAGCCCCTCGAAAAACTGGAACAACTCGCTGTAAGTTTTCAGAAAAGCCAGGATCCCGAAAAGCAAAAAATTGCTGAGGTGATTAATATCTTTGCCGATGCCGAAATTTCAAAGGACGAAAATAAAACAACGGTCAGCATTAAACTTCCTGAAAACCACTTGATTGGTACAGAGACATATCATCAACTGCTTGCAAAGTTCTATCCTGACAACCTACAGGAAAACAATAAATATAAATTTGAAAATTTTAATGAGAAAGAGGTTAACCACGCTCGTGAAAAAGGTCAGGATGCGGCACTCAAAGACTTCCACGATGAAATTAATAATAAAGTTTATCAAAATAGTGCATCGGCTCACCTCATTGAAAATGAAACGGCAATCATTGAGATACTCGGGCAGATCGCTCATTTGCAAATGGAAGGACGACACGCCCGGCAGGAAAATGAACTATTAACTCTCAAATACACTTACCGTACTTCGGACCAATTGCAGAAACAAAAGAATGAGGTGCCCACCATCACCAATCAAAAAATTATTGTTTCAGCCGCTTTGGGATTAATATCTGACAATTTAGGTTCCAATAAAATTGACAACCAATTCTTAAAAACTGTGCAAAAGGAAATCACTATTACGGATTTTGAAAAATTTACTGCGAATGAAAAGTTGTTGAGTGAGATGAAAGTCAATATCAGGAACGAATTTGCGGAAATGTCCGAGAGTCTGAAGTCTTTGGAAGAAAATAAGGTACAAGTCACTAAAAACAACAATATTGCCCAAAAAGAACAAATAATTTTAAGTAGTTCACTAAACCAGGGAAGAGCCGAAAATAAACCTTTATCCTTAGGGATTTTTGAAAAAGAATTTAAAAAAGCCGAAAACCAACTAATCCGGCACGAGTTGCAGGAAAAACTGTCCGGCGATATTGATCCGGAAAAGAACTTGGATCCGAAAACCGTCTTTTCAAACGACGAACATGTCTCGATAAAATCGGCTGCCGTTGAGTTAGTCAAAGAAAAACTCGAACCGAAAGAACTTAACGTGGACAATCGGAAAATCTCACCGGAAGCGAGCCGGCAAGCCTTCGCTACCTATAAACAACTTGAAAAAGCCTCCCAGCTTTGGCAAACGGGAGATGACAAATCAAAAATCACGGAAGCCTTTTTCAAACTCGATGGCGAAGCATCAAAACTAAATGAAATCCGTCAGGAATATCATCGAAATGAAAAAATGGAATTATTGCGTGAAGGAATTAAAACTGATTTGATAGATTTGCTCAAGAAAAATCCAACCAAACAGCCAAATAATTTTGAAGCTGAGATTAACAATATCGTGCTAAATAATTTAAATAAGACGGATTTCATCAAGCTTGGGGAAGAGGGAAAACAGGTAAGCATCTTAAGCCGTCAAATCGCTGAAAAAATTGAAGCAAAACAAATTTTTTCCAATAAAGAAAAATCGTCTTTCGGCGATTCACGTGAGATGTTCATTTCCGCGAAAACTCCTTATTCTTTGAATAGTGATGATATCAAAACAAACCAACTGGAAAAGACAAGAGATGCTCCTATTTTCACTCGATAGTAATTTAAGAACCATAAATAGGGAATATATTAGGAATTTGGCAAACTCCTATAAATCTGTGCGAAAACTACTCATTTTGCATGAAACGATTTTACTAAAGTATCCTGTATTGGAAATACAGGATACTTTAGATATAGCCTGTCCAAAAACTAAAGTGACACTGTTGCCGAATTCAACCGAACGAAATTAAGCTAGATTAGATTGAGCATTAAATAGCTGAAGAACTTTTTCTAAAATTTCTCTCTTGAACGTCAGGTTACAGGAACAAAAGATATTTCCTGAAGAATTCCTGATTATAAACGACCATTATTCCCGCTCCGGCTAGTCCTGCCGAGAAGCAAATAATCACTCCGCCGAGGGCATACGCACCGCGAATTTTCAAGAGGCTTATTATTTCCAGAATCTTTTCCAACAGATAGAGGGCGAGGAACGTTCCGCCGATCTTCTGCAAAACCGGGATTCCGAGCGACAAACCGCCAATCAAGGCTCCAGACCCTAACATAATGGCGACGATTTGCCGGATCAGATACCTGTCGTGACTCCGGAAGAAATACCAACGGCACGAAGAAATAAGTATTCCTGTATAGCCGCCCAAGCTTCCGAGATATAACATTCCCGGCTCAAAGATTTGCAAAGCCGGTATCTGAACCCCGATAGCCCTGATTATGACATGACCGGCAATCATCACATAAGAGGCGGTCGTCACCCGCGCCAGTGCACCTTCATTTTCAAAGCCGATAAAAGAGGAAAGGCTGTCCATCGCGTCCTCGAAACTGAGCGTGCTGATAAAGGTCAAAACCGCAAAACCGCCGATCAGTGAGCTTGAGTAATATAATGCTCCGCCCGCAAAGATAAAGCTCAAAATCAGAAAAAACACCGCCGAGCTGCTTTTGCGGGAAGGCGCATGATAATAGAAACTGATGGCGACTGCCCCCGACAGAATCAAACAACCGAATAAACCGAGATAATAACCATTTTCGGGAAACCAAATCCGTCCGCCGCCGACTATGACGAGACCGAAAGCATATACCAGAATTTCATAAACGATGACGGGTATTTCTTTGAAGATGAGCAGGAGGTCTCTGATTGCCTGACGAAAAATAATCAGAAAACCGATCATAAATCCGAGCACGGCGATGGTGATGACAGTATTTCCGAAGGTGATCCAATCCGCCAACCGCTGTGCCGTTTTCGAGAGCCAGGTCGAATCCGAAGTATTGACACCATCCGACACGCTCGACAGTTCTTCGAGACTAATCCGGCGTCCGGCAACGACCTCAGCCTCAATCAAATATTTATCGGTCGCCTGCGCGGCTTGCCCTGTAGTAAGCACTCCTGATGCTGCCAATTCGTGAACGCCGTTGATCTTGTGTTTAATTACTGCCAACGAGCCGAGCTGCTCCGGCGAAAGTCCCTCGGGCGTAGTCGCCAATATCGTCATTGAACAGGCGAGCACCAAACCCAACCATAAAACCACCATTCCTCTTTTCAACATAACTCCTCCATTTTGAGGTAAAAGGGTGCAGTTCTTCTGTCATTAAAACCTGAGCGCCGCGTTTGTGCGTATTCCGTTTAAAATGAACAGCGTTTATGGATGAACTTGAACGCCTGATTT
>DAORIL010000068.1:0-15918 GCA_035438525.1 Pyrinomonadaceae bacterium | reverse complement strand
AATTCCCAAGGAAAATCAACACTTCTCAAACTAATTCATGGTTCTGAAAAAGTTGGTTCCGGTGAAATTACCTTTGAAGGCAAAAACCTTACCAATTCAAAAGATCGCGGATTCAGTTTTTCTAGCAATTCGGAAGAAAAAGGCTGGAAAAATCTGTTTACGTCCACCAAAAATTTTCTTTCTAATAGCGAACAGCAAATTGCAGCTTTTGAAAAACTAACAGAAAGTGCAAATTCTGTTCTGCTTTTAGATAATCCATTTTCAAATCTCGACCAGTTTCAAAAAGAAAAGATCATCGAAGAATTGAAAAAAATTGTCAAAGAAAAAAACTTAGCCGTAATTTTTGTCACCAATAATGAAGAAGAAGCTTTTGCAGTTTGTGACCAACTCGTTGTTTTATTTAATGGTTATGTCTCCCAAATTGCTCCCCCATCAGAAATTTATCAAAAACCAAAATCCGTTGCTGCAGCGCGTGCTTTAGGACGATGCAATTTGATTGTTGCGAGGCGTGTAACTTTTAATAACCAATCAAGTCTCGAATTTCACACCTTGGTTGGCGACCATCGAATTCAAATTGATAAAACCGAAAGGTCATTGGTTGGTGCAATTACAAATAATGTTTCTTTGGCAATTCGTCCCGAACATATTTCTATTTCGTTTGGCGCATCTTTTCCTGAAGATAATTTATTAAAAGCCGAAATTGCCGGAATCGAATATTTGGGCGCAACAACTCGCTTAAAATTAAATGCCAACGGATTAATTTTGGAGGCATTAGTTTTGCGCCTTGTCGGATTAAATATCGGTGATAAATGTATGGTCGGATTACCCCGCGATAGAATTCTTGTTTTGAAAGATTGAATTCACTTCTTTTTCAATAATTCCCCAAGTTTTGCATTCAAAATTGCCTCATCTTTATTCTCAAAAGATTTGTCTATATAGGCAATTTTCCCCTTTCTATCTATGATGACTGAAACTCGATTATTATAACCGTTCGGATTGTAACTGTTGTATTTCAAAGAGGTTGAGTAATCGGCATCATTGGCATAAATAATGTTTTGTGTTTTCAAAGCATTTTGCCAATTAGACAATAGTGAATTTGTTGAGCTGGAAATTACAATTCGTTTTGCTTCATTTGTTGGAAGTTTGAAATCTAATTTTTCAATTTGAACTGCACATGACATTAAATCCGGATCCGAAATTTTTGAAGCACTTGAAAGTGACAAAAGCCCCAAATTTGCCTGTTTTGGCAAAACTCCGCTAAATGCCGCCGGATAAAACGAAATCAAAACAACATTTCCGCGTAAATCCGAAAGTTTTTGGTTGGCATTAATTTGAAAATCCGGCGCAATATCTCCTATTTTTAGCTCCTTTAGTTGAGGTTTAGCCGATATTTTTAGATTGATTCCGTTTAATTCTTTTAATTTATATTCCAAAGGTTTTAAATGTTCGCCCTGGGCACGATAATTTTTGTCAATCAAAACAATTTTGTCCTTTGAATCAAGCAAAACCACAGTTGAATCCGCATTTTTTGAAATTGGATGAGCAATTTCGAAATTTTTAAAATATGCTCCTTTTTCATCGTAAATGACGTTCATTTTACCCAGAATATTTTGGGTGCTTCTGGCAGCATCAACTTTATCATTTACGATGAAAAATATTTTGGTAGTTGGAGATTTTGGTAGTTTTTCAAAAGCCTGCTTTTGGTCGAAATAGTAATAAAATGATTGCGTTAGCATACTTGCATACTCACAATCTTTTGTTAATGAAGGCATAAAAACAATAATAAAATTATCTGTTTGGGAAGTTTCTTTAGTTATTTTGCTGAGCGGAAATTTTTGACCAATTTCTAAAGTTGTTGCCTTAGCTGAAAAATTAAATAAGAAACAAAAGATCATCAAATAAAATAACTTTTTCATTACGCCACTCCTTTTTGGGAATTAACTACCGGCAAATTTCACTTTTTCACCAAACAAACTTTCGTGAATTCCGATTGCAGCTTTTTTGCCCATTTGAGCTGCGTCAACTGCCTCTGCACCGCCATTGACACAATCGCCTCCGGCAAAAACTTTTGGATTAGAAGTTTGCATAGATTCATTAACCGCAACCCGACCTTTTTCATCCAAACTTAGTCCAAGCTGTTGCAGAAATTCGACTTGTTTTTGTTGGCCAATTGCTTTAATAACCAAATCACAATTGATTTCGATTTCGGTTCCATCAGCTTTTTGGCATTTCAAACCAGTAACTTTTCCCTTTCCTAAAATCTCAATCGGGGTGTGTTGCCAGGCAAATTCAATGGCGTCACTTTTTGCCAATTCAATTTCGTAATCGTAAGCCGGAGCATCCTTTTCAGTGCGGCGATAAACCAGAATCGCTTTTTCTGCGCCAAGTCTTTTTGCCTGAGTTACCGCATCAATGGCTGTGTTCCCTGCCCCGATTACAGCCACAGTTTTACCATTCGGAACGGATTGCCAATCACGGGTTTTAATTTTTTCGATAAAATGCAAGGCGTCCATTACCCCATCTTTGTCTTCCCCCGAAATATTGAGTTGATTGGTTTTACCGAGTCCGATTGCCAGAAAAACCGCATCGTTTTTGGCGGTTAATTCGTCCAAATTTGTTATTTCCGTATTTAACTTGAATTCAACCCCTAAACCTTCCACCTGTTTCACTTCTTCTAAAGAATGGGCTTTTGTCATCTTATACTCTGCCATTCCGTAGGTGTCGAGTCCGCCTGCCAATTCGCGTTTTTCGTAAACTGTAACAGCATAACCCAAACGGGCTAAATAGGTTGCACAAGATAATCCGGCAGGACCTGAGCCAATAATTCCAACGGATTTGCCGTTTGGCAAACCTTTTTCAAATAAAACTTTTCCCGATTGCAGAGCCAATTCGGTGGCATAGCGTTGTAGGCGACCGATTTGAATAGGTTGTTTGACCAGAGTTTTTTCAACACAGGCACCTTCGCACAATACTTCAACCGGGCAAACTTTTGCACAGGAACTGCCAATCGGGTTTGCATCAAAAATCACCTTTGCCGAACCTTTTAAATTTCCCGAAGCAATTTTTTTGATGAACGCCGGAACGTCAATATGAGTTGGGCATGCTCCTGTGCAGGGCGCATCGTAGCAATACAAACAACGATTTGCCTCAAGATTTGCTTCAGGTTGAGTCAAAAGCGGATGAATTTCCGCAAAATTTTGTTCGATTTGTTCGTTTGTAATTTTAGACATACTTTTTTATCAGCACCAGAGGACAAAGAGTTCAGAGACTTTTTTTTTAAGAATGGCAGGGATTCAAAATTTCCCAATACTCCGTGCCCTCTATGGCAAAATTTAAAGTTCGGCATCCGCTTCAATTTCAATTAACATGTTTGGATCAATCAATTTTGAAACTTCTACCATCGTTGTTGCCGGCATAATTTCACCAAAAAATTCGCCGTGGGCTTTCCCAATTTCTTCCCAACGCGAAATATCAGTCACAAACATTCGCGTCCGAACCACGTTTTCAAGTTTTGCACCTAAAGCATTTAATGCTTTTTCAATGTTTTTAATGGTTTGCACCGTTTGGGCATAGGCATCGTCAACTCCAACAATTTCAGAATTTTCACCGGTTGCTGTCGTTCCCGTGACATAAATCCGAGAACCAACTTTAACCGCCCGCGAATAGCCGACGACTTTTTCCCATTTTGCGCCCGAAGAATATTTTTGCCTTTCCTGCATTACTTTACCTTGATGAAATTCGTGCCATCAAATTTATAACTGATAAATTTATTGGTTACTCTGCCATTTGGAAATTCTTTGTCGTTGATAACAACCGGGATTTTCAAAGTATTTGTTATCTTGTCGAAAAGAATTAACTTGATCGGTCTTTCTTTACGGTCCACAACGGAGAAAAAATTATATTCAAAATTGAGTGTATCGGTCATTCCCGAATTTGTTTTGATTTGCTTTACCTTATCAATTAAAGTTACGCCCTTAATTTTGTATAAATCTGCTGATTGATAATGATCTTGGGTGGAGCCAATAAAGTTTGAACAAACAATGTAAATTTTGCCGTCTTTTGAATCAACTGAGTAAATAGCGTAAACAAAACTTCCTGCCCCTCCTTCTTCCTCTGAGTTATCATCGGTTTTTGAGTAAACTTCGCCGTCTCCTCCCTGATATTGATAAACGCGGGAATAATCGTGCATTGTTCCACCAGTTTCAGTATCCCATGAATAAATGCGGAACTTTCCATCTTCAGAAGTAGCAATTTGCATCAGTTTGCCTAAAGCGGCAAATTTATAATTGAGAGTCGAGACATTTTTAGTATATTTCAGCAGATTTTGCTCAAAAACCTCATTTGCTTTAGAAAGTTTTTCGTCATCGTAATTACTGCCGTAATCGGAATATTTTTGAACTTCTTTAATGTTTTTAACTAATTCTTGTTCAATTGCTTGCGGAGTTTGAGCAAATATTGAATAAGAAAAAGTCAATAAAAACAGACCGATAAATGATATTTTGAAAAGATTTCTCATGTTTTAATCTGCCACAATTGGTCCATATAAATCAGGTCTTCTATCACGGAAAAACTGCCAGGTATTACGAACTTCTTTGATCTTGTCCATGTCCAAATCTGCTACTATTAATTCGTCCTGATCGCGTGTTCCGACAGCCAGCATTTGTCCGCGTGGATCGCAAAAATAACTTTGACCATAGAATTCGCCGATATTCCAAGGAGCTTCCGTGCCGACTCGGTTAATTGCGCCAACAAAATATCCATTGGCTACTGCATGAGCAGGCTGTTCCAATTTCCACAAATATTCACTCAAGCCTGCAACCGTTGCCGATGGATTAAAGATAATTTCCGCACCATTTAAGCCTAAACAGCGTGCGCCTTCGGGAAAATGACGATCATAGCAAATATAAACTCCGATTCGCGCAAATGCTGTATCGAAACAAGGATAGCCGAGATTACCCGGACGAAAATAAAATTTCTCCCAAAAACCCGGAGCAACATGCGGAATGTGGGTTTTTCGATATTTGCCAAGATATTTTCCGTCAGCATCAATGACGGCAGCTGTATTGTAATAAACGCCTGACATTTCCTCTTCGTAAACCGGAACAATTAAAACCATTCCATATTCCTTTGCTACTGTTTGCATCATTTGCACAGTCGGACCGTCAGGAACTTTTTCCACTGCTTCATACCAACGAGTCGTTTGTTCGGCGCAAAAATAAGGAGTGTTAAAAATCTCTTGAAAACAGAGCATTTGCACTCCCTGCTTTGCTGCATCTTCAACCATTTTCAATTGAATTTCGTTGTTAATTTTTTTAATTTCTTCGATTGGCGCATCAGTTGGGGCGTGGTTGTGCGCTTGGATAAGTCCGCATTTTATTATTCTTGACATAAGAACTCCTTAAATCTGATTTATTCTGAAAAAGCAATTATTTGGCGAAAATGTGTTACTAAATAATTACTAATTGTGAATTGTTGCATAAAATTAACATCATAATTTCGATTTGTGTCCTCAAATTTCCCCTTTTCCTCACCAACACAAATTATTGTATTACCCTGAGCTATAACCGAGAGCAAATTAGTTTGTTGATCTTTTAGGGACGAAAAATTATGGGCAGTTGCATTTTTTATTTCATCGCGTCCTTTGGCCTGTTTTATAAAACGGAACTCTGATGGACAGAAAATTTCCATTTCAGCATCAGGTGAAAGATTTTCCCCAAACGAATCCAAATCGCCTTTCAATAAAACATCAAACATTTTTTGCAAGCAATGCAAATTATTTTGTTCTGAAATCTTATTTGCAAATTCCCTATCACCGTCTTCAAAAGCGGTTTGGAAAAGTTCAGCAAATGGTTTTTCTATTGGAAGGGACATTCTGAAACTCCTAAATCTAATTTTTAAGCTTTTCTTTCTTTATCGTTTAAGCAATTTAACTTTTTAATGCGATAAGTTCAGAAACCGTTTTGAATTCAAACCCTTTATCTTTCAGACCTTTAATAATCGGTCGAACTGAATTCATTGAGTCAGCGACGTTATCATACATAACGTGGAGTAAAATGATAGACCCGTTTTTGGTGTTTTCCAAAGCATTTTTGGTTAAATCATCTGTTTTTTGAAAATAGGTGTTCGGCTCGACATCCCAGGTTATTGATTTGCGATTATGCGAAGACAAATACCAAGGCAACACAAATAATTTTTTTCCGAAAGGCGGACGAAAAGTAATTTCTCCCTTAAATCCGGCTTTTCTGATCAAACCATCCGTATTTTCAATTTCGTTTTTGACAAAATCAGGTGTAACCAACCACATCCGGTCGTGATGATAGGAATGATTGCCGATTTCGTGTCCGGCGGCAATTATTTTTTCGGTCTCGCCCGGATTTGCTTCAATTTCGGCCCCAATCAAATAAAAAGTAGCTTTAACATCCTCTTCCTGCAAAATCTGTAAAATCTCATCAGTATGAGCTTTGGTAGGTCCGTCATCAAAGGTTAAAGCAACTACTTTGTTTGAAGTTTCGACACGAGGATAAATCTCTCCAAAAAACTGAAACGAACGGGATTTGCCGATTTGGAAAAGGCTGATAGCAACCCCCAAAAATAAAACAACAAATCCCAGTCCGTAAAACAGTTTTTTCTTCATTTATTTTCCACTGAATTTTGCATCATCAACGGCAGCATTATTTTTGACTTCTAAAATTTTGCGCGTCCAGCGTATATTCGGAACGGCAAATTTCATCGTGGTCGGTATTTTGACCCCGCCAAAATCCTTGTAATCTGCAAAATCATATTGATAAACGTAGGCTCCCAAAATCGTGTTAACTCTGGCAACCCGCCGAACAAGAAATCCTGTTTGGACATCAAAAAATAATTGATCCCGTTGATTATCAGCAGTTTGAGCAGTTAAAATATAAACTTCCCGCCCATCAATTTTGTCAAAAAATCTGTAATCAATTTGTTTGTAGATTGATTTCAAATCGCCTGTCCAAAGTTGTGCGTTGCGTTTAATTTGCTCCGCTTCGTCCTGTTTTAATTCAATATTTCCATTTGCACCTTTTTTCCAGGAGGTTGTGCCGTCAAACCCTTCAGTCACGACAACAGTTCCGTGTTCTTTGGAATTATAAGTGGTGGTTGCCAATAACTTATTTCCTTTTTGCCAAAGTTCCTCGGTTTCGGTTGTTCCATCAGGCTCAACCCGACTTGCTTTGATTTGGCGCGATGTAATCTTATCCAAATTGGCTTTACCTCCAATTGCAGTTACATATTTTGCCAAAATATCATCAGCAACCGGTTTGGTCTCTGGTTGTTTCGGGCGTTCAGTTGGTGCTGCAGGATAAAGATTGGGTGCACCTGCCGGATGATCGTGTCCATTATGACAGGTATTACAGGTGATTTCGGGACGATTATTGAAATGAGCTTTGTTCAGTTCGAAGGTCATTCTCATCATTTCACGAGCTTCATCTTTTGATTTTTTGTCATCTTTTTCCCATTGATCGACAACGTGGCAAAAAGCACAATTTACCCCTAAAGAGGCAGAAATTTGATTCATCACTTTGCCCATTTGGTCAGCGGGCATATCGGTTAAAACCTTGATATTTTTGAACTTTTGCCCCGCAGTCACGGTTTGGGTCTGGGTATTTCCTTTCGGTGCTAAAAACGCAACGGCGAAAAGTGCAAATATAGAAATTGCGAATATTTTAATTTTTCTGTTCATAATCGTTCAATCCTTAAAAGGCAAAAGGATTTTGACATTTTCTCCAAATTTAGATTTGTTACTCTCAGGGGGTATGCTTGGGTAACAATCAGTTAATAAAATTTAATTACTGGATTCCAAGTATTGAAAATATAACATTAGTTTCCAAAAAGTAACGTAAATTTATGTAAAATTTGGAAACTTCAATTTTTTAACTCAAATTTTATGACATCCAATTTATTCCGGCTTCCGGGTTCCATTTGGTTGTTGTTTTCTTTAATTTTGTCCAAAATTCAATTGAACTTTTACCCGTAATATCGTTTGCACCGAAACGCGATTCATTCCAACCGCCAAACGAAAATGGTTCACGCGGAACAGGGACACCGATATTAACCCCGACCATTCCCGCACTTGCGTGTTCCATTACATAACGCGCTAATCCACCGCTTTGGGTAAACACTGAAGCGGCATTTCCGTATGGATTGGCATTCTCAATTTTTATCGCTTCATCCAAAGTGTTTGTCCGCATAATTGAAATAACGGGACCGAAAATTTCTTCTTTAGCAACTGACATTTCGGGTGTGACAAAATCGATCACGGTTGGTCCGACATAGGTTCCATTTTCTTTACCTTCGACAACTGCCCCGCGCCCGTCAACCAGAATTTTTGCTCCCTCAGTTTCTGCTTCAGTAATGTAATTTTCAATACGTTCTTTAGCTGATTTGGAAATAACAGCACCAAGATTTTTGCCGGGAATAATTTTTCGTGCTTCATTACAAATTTGATCAATAATCGGATTTACATCCCCGACCGCCAACATTGCAGAAGCAGCCATACACCGCTGCCCTGCGCATCCTGACATCGAAGCAGTGACATTTGTCGCCGTCATCGAAGGATTTGCATCGGGCAGAACAAATAAATGATTTTTCGCACCGCCGAGTGCAATACAACGTTTTAAATTGTGTGTTGATTGTTGATAAACCAATTTTGCAACTTTGGTGGAACCGACAAAACTAACAGCCTCAATATCAGGATGTGCGCAAATTCCCTCGACTATTTCTTTTCCGCCATTGATGATGTTGAAAACCCCATCAGGTAAACCTGCTTCTTTCAAAAGTTGCCCCATTCGCAAACACGAAAGTGGAACTAATTCGGAAGGTTTCATAATCATTGTATTTCCCAAAACCAAGGCATTGGGCATCGTCCAATTCGGCACCATCAAGGGAAAATTAAAAGGCACAATTGAGGCAACCACACCAACCGGAAAATGTTCGGTCCGGCATTCAACGCCTTTTGAAACCTCAAGAATTTCACCTGAAACCAGTTGGGGCATTGAACAAGCAAACTCTGTTAATTCAATGCTTTTCTCGACTTCCGCCCTTGCTTCATCCCAAGTTTTACCGTTTTCTTCCGAAACCAGCGAGGTTAATTCGTCCAGATTTTTTTCAAGCAAATATCTGTATCGAAAAAAGACTTGGACACGCTCTTTGATAGGAGTGTTTGACCAACCCGGAAAAGCATTTTTCGCGGATTCAACTGCTTTGTTTAATTCATCAACCATTGACATTGGAACTTTTGACAATAAATTTCCGTCAATCGGGGAAATCACGTCTAAACTTTCGGAAGCGGAACTTTCGTGGAAAGAGCCGTTGTAATAATTTTTAACTGCTTCGTATTTCATAATTTCTAATCCGTTTTCGGCAAACTTAATTCCTTTAATACCGCAAAACCTTCAATAATTGCGGATAACTGCGTCTTATTATTTTACTGAACGGCCTCATAACCAACACTTTCTAAAATTGGCTGAATCGCCGCCGTTAATTTAGAAACTTCGCTGTTTGGTCCTTGGAAACGATGATAAAAAACATTTGTTTGATTTTCATAATTTCTGCAAAGTTCGATGCTAACCAACAATTCAGCATTTGTTTTGATATGGCGCAAAGAGTTGCTGTGGATTGAATTAACCCCGATGGAGAGGTTATTTTTTGGATTCAAATAAAGAAAGCGGCGGACTTCCAAATATGCTCCGTGCGAATTTTCCATAATACTTTCAACTTCCTGACTCTTTCCGCTCGGCTCAAATCTAAGCAAAGTTAAAAATTCGCCAGTCCCTCGATAATCGGCCAAAATCGGCACGATTGCCTCATAAAACGGTGCAATTGAAGTATCAAAATGGACTGTGCCGACTTGATTTATCACCAAATTCTGTTCAAAATCACCCTCCGGCGTTTCGCTAATTCCAACTTTTGCCAGATTATCGGCTTTTAAATTCGTCAAATGCTCTTTGATTGGGCGAAGTTGTTTAAGCGGAATAAAAAATCCTTCGCTTTCCGAGTCGGAATTAAACCAGATACCGTGAACACCGTAAGGAATAAATTGTTCGAGGTATTCAACTATATTCACCGTCGGCAGCGTCAAAAATAAAGCCGAACCGTCTGCCCCTGTCAGATTGTTTTCCCGTGCAAAACGCTGAAGCCTTTCGCTGTCGGTAAAAGCGCGAATCATTTGTTGTCCGTCTGCAAATTCTGGATTTGCGGCAATATACGGATTCAAATTGGGCATTTCCCCGCGAGCAATAAACAACCAATTTTCGAGTGAGAAAGCCGCCCCGAAAAGCGCATTTAAATCTTCTATTGCGTTGGTTTCAAATGCTTTGCGCGATAACTCGTCAAACGGAATAGACGAAGTTTCGGAAGTCGCCTTTTTGATTTTAACTTCTTCCGTTGTTATATTTTCCGAAGGCACAACAGGTTCCGGTTCGGGTTCATTCATCAAAATATCTGCGCCGGGAATCATTTTTCTGATCAACCAATCAGCGTAACCTTTGACAAATTCATTGTCTTCTTCAAGTTTTTGCCATCTCGCTTTGTCTTGTTGCAAATAAGCGAAAGCCAAAACCGGCATCAGCAATTTTCTTTTGTTGAGGCAGGATTCGATAAAAACTTTGAACAACTTTGGCGACATTTTATATTCAGTCCGCAAACTCTTGAACATATCAGCTGTGTTGTCAATGATTCGCTCCCTATCTTCCACAGAAGCCTCGTCCATTGATGCCGCCGAGCCTGCTATCATTGCCGAAAGCAGTTCATTTTCCTTATCAAATTGGGCAATGACATCGGCATTTTCTTCCAACAATTGGTTTAGTTGATTCGGTTCTTCTTTTTGTATTTCTGCCTCAACATCTGCCTGAAACTGTTCCGCCGTAACTTTTCTGAGGTGATCGTATTTGTCACCAATATAAAAATAAAATTGGTGATTATCTTGATTGACAGTGCCGCCGAATTTGGTTGTTTTGACGGTTTCGGGTGAAAAGATTTTGGTGTAAGAATCCAAAATTTGATAATGCGAGCCGTCCGAATTTCCCTCTCGCCAATTCACGCCGTAGAGTTGGGCGTAGATTTTTTCGAGATACGCTGGTTTTAATTGTTCGCCTTCAATCCATTCAGACGGCACGCGGCAGAAAAGATGCTGCGTATCATCAGACGCTTTGACAAAACCGGACGGAAATCCCAAACCGTCTTTTATTTGCACAATCAAAGTGGCGATTGGAGGTTTTTCTGAAAATTCAAGCGTTTGATTTTCGGAAACATCTGTGTTTTGTTCCGCGCTGTTTTTTGTCAGTAAACCCTTGGTTTCCAAATGCTCATAAATCGGTCGCATCATCTTCAAATCGTGATGAAATCCAAAACTGCCGTAATTGGGATTAAAGAAAATTTTGATCGCACCCTTTGGAATTAGTTGTTCGATATAATCGAGAATATCCGTGGTGGAAACGTTCAAAATCGAATCGGCACCGTAGAAATTCAAGCTTTTTTCCGCCGTATAAAGTTTTGACAGTTCAGCACTCGTAAAAACTAACAAAGCCGGTTGATCACCGAACATTTCGGGAAAAAGCCCACAACGCGGCGTTTCACCGGCATCAATAAAATACCATTCGGGAAGATTAAAAACCGCAGCAAAAAGCCGTTCATGATCTTCGCCGGTTGCCTTGGGCGAAAACGATTTCCGTGCCAATTCGTCAAAGTTTATGTTGCTTGTCATATTTTCTTATCTGCGGTTATTCTGCCATTATTTGTGCCAATTTGTGTTAAAAATTTTCATCAAAATCAAATAAACTTTTTATACTTTCGTCGATGGAACTATCCATTAAATCAAGTCCTTAATAATTTTTAACCATTACCTATTTCATAAATCCTAATAATTTCCTCGCATTGAGGTTTGCTCCGAACCTACTGAAAAGGTTGGATATCTTTCGGTCAGTTGGTTAAATATATTGTAATAATTTTCGCCAACCGTGACTGATTTTAACCCATTTGGTTTCTCAAGCAAATACTCAATTTGGTTTGGGACAATATGGCTAAAAACTAAACAAATATCTTCCAGATTTGTGATCAATTCAATATTTTCGGGCAATCGGTGGAAGCCTCTTAAATTTAGTTTTTTCAGTCGTTTCAAGTTTGCAATTTCGATTGGAAACCGTTCAAATTTATAATTTTCACTCAAACAAAGTTCCTGCAATTCCACAAGCTGCCCAATTTCAGGCGGAAAAGTAGTAAATTCGTTTTCATTTCCATAACCTTCGTTGACAAAATCTAAATTTTTCAGTTTATACAATGCCCAAATTTCGGGCGGAACCTCTTTGATGTTGCAGCTTTTTAATTGCAGTTTTCGCAAATTCGGTATATCCGCCAACATCAAAAAAGTTTCGGCAAGGTCAAGATTTGGGCAGAACTCAAATTTTATCGTTCTAAGCTGTTTAATTTCAACAACCTCTGTGGGGGGAGTTTTAATGTTTTTATCGCAATTAAAAGTGCAGGTATCGTAGTTTGTATTGACGTTCCCAGAGCCGAAACCGCCATGAAAAATGAGAGTTTCAAGGTTGGAAAAACTAAAATGTTGTTTTAAAGTTAAAGCCATTTCATTCCCGTAAATCGGTAATTGAATTTGTTGGAAATGCTTTCATCAATCCCCAATGAACAATAAACGAAACACCGAAGCCGACAAACCAGGCATAATCATAAAGAATTTTCAGAGGGTCGAATATTAAACCAATCCACGCAAATAAACAACCTAAAAGGGTTGCAGCAACAGCTCGCCAATTCCACCCGGAATATTCGCCTTTGGTTCTGTATAAATCGCCAAGATTCAAATTTTTGTTTCGCACCAGCCAATAATCGGCAATCATCACGCCTGCAATTGAACCAAGTCCCCCCGAATAGCCCAAAAGCCACGAAAAAATATAACCGCTCGGATCAGCTAATAGTTTCCACGGCTGCATCAAAATCCCGATGATCCCCGTAATTAATCCGCCGGTTCTGAACGAGATCAATTTTGGAAATGCATTGGCAAAATCATTGGCAGGCGAAACAACATTGGCGGCAATATTGACCGAGAGAGTTGCAACAACTATTGTGAACATTGAAATTGCGACGATAATGGGCTGTGAGAATTGTCCGACCAGTTTGACGGGATCCCAGGCGTCTTCTGGTTTCATATGCGGAAAAACGACCACCGCCGCCGATGTAATCAAAATTCCCATTTCGGCAAACACTACCATTGTGGTCGGTAAAGCTACGACCTGTCCAACTACCTGTTCGCGCTGACTTTTTCCAAACCGTGTAAAATCCGGCATATTTAGACTTAGCGTCGCCCAAAAACCGATCATTGCGGTTAGACTTGGAATAAAAACGGGGAAGAACTCGCCAAAGGTTTGAAATTTGCCGGGTTCGTGCAATAAAAATCCGATTCCCCCCGCTTGATACAAAATCCAAGCCAATAAAAGCGCAGTCATTACCAAAACATAAGGAGCCGCCCAGTTTTCGACTAAACGTAATAAATTCATACCCCGGTAAATGATCATGATATTCATTGCCCAGAAAATGTAGAACGAAGCCCATTCCGTCGGTGTATGACCGCCGATTGGTCCGCCCAGTGCAATATTCCAACCGGGCAACAAAGCCTCTAAAAATGTGTGAATTGCCTGTCCGCCGATCCACGCTTGAATCCCGAACCAGCCGCAAGCCACAATTGCCCGCATAATCGCCGGTAAATTTGAACCGAATGTCCCGTAACTCGCCCGCGCAAATACCGGAAACGGAATCCCGTATTTAGTTCCGGGATGCGAATTGAGCAAAATCGGTAACAAAACAATGAGGTTCCCCAAAAGAATCGTGATCAAAGCCTGCCACCAGTTCATACCTGCGGAAATCAATCCCGAAGCCATCATATTAGTCGGAATACAATGCGCCATCGAAATCCACAGTGCGGCGTAGTTATAGGTCGTCCAATTCCTTTTTTCAATCGGAACGGGAGCTAAATCCTCGTTGTAAAGCGGGCTTGATTGGATTGATTCCAATGCCTCTGTTTTAAGCTCAACTCGTCCGTCAGCGTGTTGGATTGTTTCAGTCATAATTTTCGGATTTTAAATTACTTTATATTGGAAACATTAATTCCAAATTTCCGTAAGTCTTCGGCTTTTTCGACATTATTTGTTAGAAGTATAATCGATTTCACTTGCAAATTCTGCAAAATTTCAGCGGCAGGGCGGAAGGACCGTGCATCTTTTTTAAAACCTGCTTTTTCGTATGCTTCGGATTGTTTCATTCCTGCTTTTTTATATGGGATGCTCGCCATTAAAGCTAAGTGTCCGTTGCCCTTACCTTCTTGTTCGAGATAAATAATTACGCCTTTTCTCGCCTTCTGAATTTCACTTTGCGCCGCTTCCATTTCCACCTGACATTCACACTCAATGCTGTTAAAAACGTGTCCCGAAATGCAAGCCGAATGAATCCGGCAAATTACATTTTCGGAATTTTGAATTTCACCCATTACGAGACCAATTGATTCTTTCAGCCCATCGTAATAAAGAATTTCGCGGAAAGTTCCGTATTTTGTTTGTAAATCTCTTTCAGTTAATTTGAAAATCATTATCAAAACCCTTTTTATTTCGCTGCTTTTGAGGTGGGATTTCGCTTATCATTGATCCCATAAGCAATTTTACTTTTTGGGTCAAAAATAATCGTATTCCCGTCCCCCTGTGACCCTTGTTGACGAATGTCGTGTCCCATTTTTTTGAGAATCTCCAAATCTGATTCGGGAATCGAATCCTTTTCGAGCGTAATCGTATCGGGTAGCCATTGGTGGTGCATTCGCGGCGCGTCAACCGCTTGGCGACCGTTCATCCCGAATTCAATTACGTTGAAAATAATGCAAAAAACTGTGTTGATAATTGTGCGACCACCGGGAGAACCAGTCACGATAACGACTTTTCCATCTTTGGTAACAATGGTTGGAGTCATTGAACTAAGCATTCTTTTACCCGGGGCAATTAGATTGGCGGGAGTTCCAATGTCGCCGCGAGTGTTTGTTTCACCCGGCTTTTTGTTAAAATCGCCCATTTCATTATTGAGGAGAAAACCCGCGCCTTTAACAACAAAGTGCGAACCATACCCCCCCTCAAGCGTAAATGTATTGGAAACCGCCATCCCATCTTTATCATAAACGGAAAAATGCGTAGTTTCATCGCTTTCCGTTGGGATTATTTTGGTAACAATGTCATTTCCTAATTCGATACTGCTTGACGATTTTTCGAGGTTAATTTCTCCCGCCAGATTTTTAGCGTAATCTTTCGAGATAAGTTTGCTAACAGGAATTTCCGTAAAATCTGGATCGCCGAGAAATCTTGCCCGGTCGAGAAAACTGCGACGCATTGCTTCGATCATCAAATGAATGTTTTGCGGCGAATATCGCCCGTTTTTCTTGAGGTCAAAGTTTTCGAGAATGTTGAGCATTTCTATCAACGCCACACCGCCCGAACTCGGCGGCGGCATCGAGATAATTTGATAACCTTTATAATTTCCAGTAACAGGCTGACGGACTTTTGCCTGATATGCGGCAAGGTCTTTTTTGGTAATAATTCCGCCATTTGCCTTCATATCGGCTTCGATTAAATCCGCAATCCAGCCTTTATAAAAAACGTCCGGTCCGTCCGTGGCGATTGCCCGCAAAGTCTTTCCGAGGTCTTTGAGAATTAATTTATCGCCGCTTGCCCATTGTCCTCCGCCTGGTTTTCCGTAAGCGGCAACCGAGGCGGGAAACCTGCTCATCGAACCCGAAACTTCCCGATTAAGAGCCCTTGCGAGTGATTCGGAAATTACAAAACCTTCTTCGGCAAGTCGAACGGCGGGCTTCACAACCGTTTTCCATGGCAGCTTTCCGAATTTTTTATGAGCTGT